>CAZVSL010000016.1:0-10012 GCA_964629935.1 uncultured Calditrichaceae bacterium
CTGTTGGCGGCGACCAGTCGGGCGTCTTCGTCGTCGAGCAACTGCGGGTACTCGAAACCATGACCCCCCTCGACTTTCTCGAATTCCGCGACTATCTCTTGCCGGCCTCCGGATTTCAAAGTTATCAATTCCGCTTGATCGAGAATAAGCTTGGGCTGAGACCGGATGACCGTAAACTTTTCGACCGGAGTGCTTACTTTAGCAGGCTCTCCGATGAGCATCAACGGCTGATTCAGCAATCCGAGCATGAAACTTCGCTGTTCGACCTTGTGGAATTATGGCTCGAGCGCACGCCGTTTCTGAATCTGCAAGGCTTTGATTTCTGGGCCCATTATAAAGCGGCGGTTCGGCGTTCGTTTGAACGCGATCGTAAGATCATCGTAAAAAATCCCATCCTGTCCGCAGAAGACCGGGAGCGTGAACTGCAAGCATTTGCAAAAACAGAAAGCAACTTTCTCGCCTTATTCGACGAACGAAAACACAAACAGATGATCGAGAAGGGTTATCGCCGGCTATCCTACAAAGCCACGCAAGCGGCTTTGCTCATCAACCTGTTTCGCGATGAACCCATCCTGCACATGCCGTTTCGGTTCCTGACCAGCTTGATTGAAATTGATGAGCTTTTCACCGCCTGGCGCCATCGCCATGCCCTCATGGTGCAACGCATGATCGGAACCAAAATAGGCACCGGCGGTTCCTCCGGCCATGATTATCTGAGAGTGACAGCAGAGCGCCATAAGATCTTTACCGATCTTACCAATCTGTCATCCTTTCTGATACCGCGCTCGGAACTACCTGAGCTACCGGAAGAATTTCGTAAAAACCTCGGATTTCATTACACGATAAAACAACATGAATCTTGATCTATCCGGCAAGCAAGCCATCGTATGTGGCAGCTCCCAGGGTATCGGGCGGGCATCAGCCATGGCCCTGGCAAACCTTGGCGCCACGGTTGTACTCGTGGCCCGCAATGAGATTGCTTTGCACAATGTACGAAAAGAGCTCAGCGTCAAATTCGGGCAGAGTCATTACGTAATTGCTGTCGATTTCGCGGAGGCGGACACGCTGAAAGAGAAAGTAACGGACTATCTCGCCAACGCCGGTCCCGTTCACATCCTGGTCAACAACACCGGCGGACCGGCGCCAGGTCCGGCGATTGACGCCGCGCCCGAGGCGTACCTTGATGGCTTTGCCAAACATCTGATCTGCAACCAGGTTCTGACCCAGGCGGTAACGCCGGGCATGAAGTCTGAATCGTACGGACGTATCATCAATATTATTTCCACCTCAGTCAAGCAGCCGATCAAAGGACTTGGCGTCTCCAACACGATCCGTGGCGCTGTTGCGAACTGGGCAAAGACGCTTGCTGATGAGCTTGGTCCTTTCGGAATTACCGTCAACAACGTCCTACCCGGCGCTACGAACACAGGCCGATTGCATGCGCTCATTGATAAAAAAGCCAAAAGCTCGAAGCAAACTTTTGAGCAAGTGGCAGACAACATGCGGGCGGCGATCCCGGCGCGCCGCTTTGCTGAGCCGGATGAATTGGCAAATGCGGTGGCTTTTCTGGCTTCACCGGCCGCGAGTTATATCAATGGCATCAACCTGCCCGTAGATGGCGGAAGAACATCGAGTCTTTGAGGTTTGCGTTCCATGCAGAAAATCGGAAATTACATCGATGGCCATATTGTTCCGCCGGTGTCTGAGTGCTATCTCGACAACATGGAGCCAGCAACCGGTCAGGCCTGTTCTTTGACGCCGGACTCAGACGAACAAGACGTGGCGGCTGCTGTTGCCGCGGCGCAAGGCGCTTTCTCCCGCTGGTCAACCACGCCAGCCACAGAACGCGCAAGGGTTCTGGAGCGTGTGGCCGCGCTCATCGAAGATAATCTTGAAAGTCTGGCCCGGGCAGAATCCAAAGACGCCGGTAAACCGGTGGGCCTGGCGCGTAGCGTAGACATTCCGCGCGCCGCCAGCAATTTCCGTTTTTTCGCGCAAGCCATCACGCAATTTGCCAGCGAAGCGCACCCAATGGAAAACCGCGCCATCAATTACACCTTGCGGCAGCCGCATGGCGTCGTCGGCTGCATTTCGCCCTGGAATCTGCCGTTGTACCTGTTTACCTGGAAGATCGCGCCTGCTCTGGTAACCGGCAATTGTGTCGTGGGTAAACCGTCCGAAGTGACGCCCATGACCGCCGCCATGCTGGCTGAGTTGTGTATTGAGGCTGGCTTACCAAACGGCGTTTTGAACGTCGTCCACGGTACCGGCGCCAAAGTCGGAGCAGCCATTTCGGCGCATCGCGATGTGCCGGCGTTAACTTTCACCGGCAGCACGCGCACAGGCGTTGAGATTGCCAGGACAGCAGCCCCCCTGTTCAAGAAGCTCTCCCTGGAAATGGGCGGCAAGAATCCCAACATTGTATTTGCTGACTGCAACTATGACGAAATGCTGGAAACGACGCTGCGCTCTTCTTTTGCAAACCAGGGCCAAATTTGCCTCTGCGGTTCGCGCATTTTTATCGAACGGCCTCTTTACAATCAGTTTCGGCAAGATTTCATTGCGCGCACCCGCGAACTGCAAATAGGCGATCCGGAAATGGAACAGACTCAGGTTGGCGCCGTCGTTTCTGAGCCCCACTTGCACAAGATTCTGTCCTACATCGAATTGGCCAAAGCTGAAGGCGGCGCAGTGCTGTGCGGCGGCAAACAAGTGGTTGTTGATGGCAGATGCCGGTCAGGCTGGTTCGTTGCGCCCACGATTGTCGAGGGCCTGCCAAATTCTTGTCGCACCAACCAGGAAGAAATATTTGGCCCGGTGGTGACGCTGATGCCCTTCGATAGCGAAGAGCAGGTGACCGCCATGGCAAATGAAACACAATACGGCCTGTCCGCCACCATCTGGACAGAAAGTTTGACCCGCGCCCACCGGCTGGCTGCCAGTTTGCAGGCCGGCATCATTTGGATAAACTGCTGGATGTTGCGCGACCTGCGCACGCCGTTTGGCGGCATGAAATCCTCCGGTCTCGGGCGGGAAGGCGGTCTCGAAGCGCTGCGCTTTTTTACGGAACCCAGGAATGTTTGCATAAAGCTATAACCATGTCAAGAGAAGCTATCAAATCAAGCAAGGCGCCCGACCCGGTGGGGCGCTATCCCCATGCGCGCAAGGTTGGCCAGTTGCTCTTCCTCTCTGGCGTTGGTCCGCGGCAGGCCGGGCGAGATACCATCCCCGGCGTCACTCTGGACGAGAACGGCAACGTGGTTTCCTACGACATCGAAGCGCAGTGCCGCTCTGTTTTCGAAAATGTCAGAATAATCCTGGAAGAAGCGGGATCAAGCTGGGACAAGCTTGTTGACGTGACCGTGTTTCTAACCAATATGAAGCAAGATTTCGCAACCTACAATCGCATTTATGCGGAGTATTTCCAAGAAAACCAGCCGTGCAGAACCACGGTGGAAGTGACCGCTTTGCCGACGCCGATCGCGATAGAACTCAAGTGCATCGCGACCATTGGTTGATTAGGGAGGTAAAATATCTGAAATCGGAAAGGAAATTCCTGTGAAAAACGTCAGCAGAAATGCTCCGTGTTCATGTGGCTCCGGTAAGAAGTACAAAAGATGTTGCGGCGCAGAACCACAGTCGCATCTGCCCGGCTTCAAAGCCGGTATTCGCATGAAAGGCGGCGTCTGCTTCGATCCGCTTGCAAATGGATTTATTCCCATCGTGCATACGTGGGATAACGTAGATTGCAGCGGTGAACCCGATGAATGGCGCTCTCCGGAGGTATTCGCCACAGAAGATGAGGCGATGGCATATTACAAACGTTACCTTCGGCCCGAGTTGCAACGCATGATGTCTGAAATCGAAAACCAATTTTCCGACGCAACTTTGATTCACCGCAGGTTGGAATAATCGCTAACTTGATAACCGGAACGCACGATGCATGAAGAACAAAACCCCCGTCTCAAAAGGTTAATCCTTGAAGTCGTTTCAAATCAACTCAAGAATAACGATCCGCCGGAAACGAAGGAAACCTTGTACAGACTCATCTCTGATGGTTTTTCAGAGTCGGATGCGAAAGAGATGATCGGTGCTGTTGTAACCACGCACATCTATGACATGCTTAAAGAGGAGCGTGTGTTCGACAACGCCAAATACATCCAGGACCTGAGAAAGCTGCCAACGTTGCCCTGGGACGATTAAGTCAAAGCCAGCACTTTCTTCATCGAGACATTAACAATGAGCCAAAGTGAGCGAATCCGGTTTCGCCGGGCGCAGCCAAATCAGCTCAATTCAGGAGCTAACTTAACCGATTAAGGAGGACCGCTATGTCAAACTTAGCTGCCTTCAATTTCAAACAGTGGATCGATGAGCATCGTCATTTGCTCAAACCGCCGGTGGGAAATAAGTGTGTCTACGATGAGGCCAAGGACTTCATCGTTATAGTCGTCGGCGGACCGAACAAACGCAAGGATTATCACTATAACGAGGGCGAGGAGTTCTTCTATCAGGTCGAAGGCGATATCATGCTCAAGGTGATTGACGATGGCAAAAAAGTCGACATTCCGATTCGTGAGGGTGAGATCTTTTTACTGCCTCCGCGTGTGCCGCACTCACCGCAGCGGCCTGAGAATACGGTCGGTCTGGTGATTGAACGCACGCGACAGCAAAATGAGAATGACGGCTGCATGTGGTTCTGTGACAACTGTGGCGAGAAACTCTATGACGAGTATTTCCATCTCGACAAACCCTCAGACATCGTCGGCAAACTGCGAGGGGTGATGGAAAAGTTTGGCAGCTCGGAAGACCTGCGCACGTGCGAAAACTGCGGTCATGTGATGCAGGCAGCCGCGCCGAAGAATTGACCGCACATGCTGAAAATAGATATTCACACTCACATTCTGCCTAAAAGCTGGCCCAATCTTCGTGATAAGTACGGCTATGGCGGCTTTGTTCAGCTCGAGCACCACAAGCCCTGCTGCGCCAAAATGGTTGTCGATGGCGCCTTTTTCCGCGAAATCGAGCATAATTGCTGGGATGCGGACGTCCGCATAGAAGAGTGCAACAAGCATGGCGTTCACGTGCAGGTACTCTCCACCGTGCCCATCATGTTCAGTTATTGGGCCAAAGCGGAGCATGCGCTGGATTTGTCCCGTTTTCTCAACGACCACATTGCCGAAGTCGTGCATCGTTACCCAAAACGTTTTGTCGGCCTGGGCACGCTGCCAATGCAGGCGCCGGAGCTGGCTGCCAGGGAACTGGAACGCTGTGTCAATGAGTTGGGCCTGGCAGGCGTCGAGATCGGCTCACACGTGAATGATTGGAATCTCAACGAACCGCATCTGTTTCCCGTTTTTCAAGCTGCTGAGGCGCTGGGTGCGGCCGTATTCGTGCACCCATGGGATATGCTAGGCAAAGAGCGCATGCCACACTACTGGCTGCCCTGGCTGGTTGGCATGCCGGCGGAAACCAGCCTGGCTATATGCTCGATGATTTTCGGCGGCGTGTTCGAAAAGCTACCGGCGCTGCGGGTAGCATTTGCCCATGGCGGCGGCGCCTTTCCGGCTACAATCGGCCGCATCGAACACGGCTTCAAAGTCCGGCCGGACCTGTGCGCCGTCGATAATGACGTCAACCCGAGAACCTATCTGCGCAGATTCTATGTCGACTCCCTGGTGCACGAACCTGCCATGCTGCGCTACCTGATCGAGCTGATTGGCGCCGACCGCATTGCTCTGGGCTCGGACTATCCATTCCCGTTGGGCGAATTGCAGCCCGGCAGCATGATTAAAACCATGCCCGACCTGGCCCATGACATTCGGGAGCAGCTTCTGCATGGTGCAGCCCTATCCTGGCTTAACCTGGACAAAGACCGGTTCCTGACGTGAAAGCTCAATTTCAGATCGAGGATGCTGTCTTTGAAGCGGATCTGTCGCGTCCTGCCGATATATCCATTCCACTGAACTTTTCCGGCGCACAGCCCAACGCCTATGGCGTGCCGCCCGCGACCGCAAGGGCGTATGAGGACGGCAATTTCATCGGTGATACGCGGCGTGGAGGCAGTTGTAATTTTGAAGAATATCGGCTCATACCGCATTGCAACGGTACGCATACCGAGTGTGTCGGACACATCGCGCTGGAGCGGATATCATTGCATCGGATATTGCGTGGCGGGCTATTCCCCTGCGTGCTGGTCTCAGTGCAGCCGGAGGTTGCGCGTGATTGCAAGGAAACTTGCCGCCCGCAGGCTGAGCCGGAAGACTTGCTGATAACGAGAAAGCAATTGCAATTACGCCTGGCGAAGGATGCTGCGCAGTTTGCGCACGGTTTGGTTGTGCGCACGCTGCCAAACGTGGAATCTAAGAAGCACCGAAAATATGGCGAACCGCTGCCCCCCTATTTCTCCGTCCAAGCCATACACCTGCTGCACGAACTGGGCGTCGAACATCTGCTGGTCGATGTGCCATCCATAGATCGCACCCATGACGACGGCAAGATGACTGCACATCACCTTTTTTGGCACGTTGCCGAAGGCAGCCACGCAGTGAATCCCGCGGCACACGCCACACGCACCATCACTGAATTGATTTTCGTACCGCAGACTGTGGAAGACGGCATCTATCTACTGGACCTACAGACGCCAAACTTTGTTGCGGACGCGGCGCCCAGCAGACCGCTGCTGTACAAGCTCACCAAAATCAAATGAATCTTGTGGCAAAGAAGCTGCATCTGCCTCAGGCCGCCTGCAGACACGATTCTACCAACGACATCAAATAAGACCGACTGAGCGGTTTGCCAACGAAGCGGAAGCCCTGCTCCCGAGCTTTCATTTCATTCGTGGTTTCCCCGCTAATGATAATGACTGGGATTTCCTCTTCACTCTCTCTTCGTATTTCAAGGCAGAGGTCGACCCCATCTAGCGTGCCAGGCAGGTTGAAATCAGAGATGATCAGCGCCGGTGTAACAGATCTGGTGGCCGCCAGCGCCTCGAACGCGGATTTGCAAACAATCGCCGGGTAGCCAGTATTCTCCACAAAGCGTTTAACCAAATTGCAGATGCTCTCCTCGTCATCTACGACAACAATCGGCTTCGAAACAAGCGTTGCCATGAACTCTCTCCAACAGACATCAGGTTAAGTAACATTTCTCTCGCATTATCCCAGGCGCCAAAACCGAAGCGTCCAACACTCGGTTTATCTGGATATCCACAGGTTATCAACAGGTTATCCACAGGTATAGAACTTTAAAAAACATTGAATTACTCCACGGTTTGATAAATCATGCATCTTCCGCACCCTGAAATCCACAACAAAAACCGTCGTCCGTATAGCTTTTTGTGGCTGAGTTATCCACATTCCGCCAACAATGGAATCACCTTAATTGATTGATTAAATGTAATTTAGCTCACCATCAAATCAAAGAGAAAAATGTCCCTTTCTGCAAAGAAGAACCTGAAGTGAAAATGACAGACAAACGGACGAGCAAATATGGTGGGTGTCAGTTTTTGCAGAACAACTATGTGGTATGTGGCGGCAAGAAAGTTATCAACATGTGGCGCAAGTTGCTGCGGATAATCGGTGAACTATCTCTGAAGAGACTTCTCCAGCGCACGGAGGCGTCGCTTCAGCAGGTGGTATTGTGGGCAAACCTCAGCTAATCGCTGCCAGAATACTTTGCTATGATTCTTGATTTCTGTATGCACCAGCTCATGCAGAATAACATAGTCGATAATTTCATCCGGAAGCTTCATGAGGTGCAAGCTAAGGTTGATATTGTTGACGGTCGAGCAGCTACCCCAGCGCGATTTGTGATCTTTGACGAAAATCTTGCGATATTTGAATCCGTGCTGAACAGCCAGGATGTTCACGCGGCCCGGCAGATAAGCTTTTGCTTCCTTGCGGTAGGCAGCAACCAAACCCGCCCGAACGGCTGCCTGGACTTCCGAATCTCTGAGATCCGCTTGCGCAGGATATGTTACAAGGATACGATTGCCCTGCAGACGGACGGTCGGGCTGACAACGGTTCCCGCTTTCACGTGCAGCGTGTGGGCGCGTGTCCGGATATCCTTGCTGCCATCATAGATCACGCTGCGCTTCTCATATTCTTGTACCTTTTGCAGGTTCTTCAAAATCCACGAAGATTTTGTGCGTACGATAGCTTCAGCTCGCTTGAGGCTCATCGTGTGCGGCACAGATACCTGGACGCCTTCAAAAGGCTTGATGCGGATGTTCAAGCTTCTGGCCAGTTTGCTGCGTCTGAACTTTATTGACCCGATTCCATCGAAATGGACGGTGACGGGTGTGAACGGTAACTTTGACATCAGAGTCCTCGCAAGAATAGCGTTACTGCCTGGATGCCAGTTGCCCGCTGATACCAAACAAGTGGTGCTGGCCTCGGATAAATAGCATGCCGTCAGAAATCGCCGGCGTTGCCATGCAGACTTCTCCGACATGGTTCTGCGCAATAAGCTCGAATCGTGGTCCGGTGCGGACGACGAACACATCCCCTTCCTCACTTGTTACGTATAGCTTTCCATTTGCCGCGATGGGTGATGCGCTAAATGCGTACCCCCCGCGTCCAGCCACACGCTCACGATACATCTGTTTGCCGGTTCTGGCTTCATAGCAAGTAAGGATGCCATTGTTGCTGCAGGTGTAGAGGTAACCGTCATACACAATCGGCGTCGGCATATACGTGCCGCCACGTTTCTTGCGCCAGGCGACATAGGGTGCGGATTCGGCGGTGTCAGCAATGGTTATGTCTCCGGTCCCGCCCGTGCGGATGGCAATCACCGGCCGGTTGGGCGGATAGCCGGCCGTGACATAGACCAGGTCCTGTGAGGCCACGGGTGTTGCCACAGTGATTTCTGAATCCATCTTGTGGCGCCAGAGTTCATCGCCGGTAAGCGGATCATAGGCTCGCACGAAGCGACTGCCGTTTGTCACTACCTCGCGCCTTGCGCCGTCAACCACAGTGGGCGTGCCCCAGGAGGGAATTTCATTTCGGGCTGTGCGCCAGAT
This sequence comes from uncultured Calditrichaceae bacterium, assembly GCA_964629935.1. Lineage (GTDB taxonomy): Bacteria > Zhuqueibacterota > Zhuqueibacteria > Oceanimicrobiales > Oceanimicrobiaceae > CAZVSL01. Next base: position 9,021 of record CAZVSL010000016.1, read on the forward strand.
TTGCTTGCCTGAGTCAAGCTCGTAAGCAGCGATGTAGGAGTCAGATGAACGGTCACACTGGACGATCACCCTATCTTTGTAAATGACCGGCGAGCTCGCATGTCCCCAGACAATATCATCGTCGAAAAACCAGCCGGCATCCAGCACGCCCAGATCTTTTTTCCACACCAGGTTGCCGTCAAGGTCATAACAGCACAAACCCTCTGAACCAAAAAGTGCAACTACATATTTGCCATTGGTAGCCGGAGTTGAGTTTGCCTGGCTGGCTTTGATGTGACGTGAGGTGCGCGGCATGCCTTCATAAGGCGTGTGCTGCCAGATGATATCGCCATTATTCTTGTCGACACAGTAGATGCGCCAGATATGTTTCGACATGTCCCCGGCCGGATCGACATCTCCAAATAACCCGACACGATATTCAGCCGAGGAATCGCTGCTGATGGCCGTGGTTACAAAAATTCGATCATCCCAGACGATGGGGCTGGAATGCGCCAGTCCCTGGATAGGCGTTTTCCAGGCAATGTTGAGGGATTCTGCGGCATTCCAAACGGTGGGAGGAAACTGGCCATCTGCAACACCTGAAGCACGGTTCCCCCTGAATGAAGCCCAGTTTTCGGGCGCTTTAACATCAGCGTCAGACACAAGTTCAACCCCAGACTCAGCAACTGTGGGCGGCGACTCCCCCTCTCCGCCTCGATCAGGCGTGCGCGAAAATTGTAATGATTGCCCGCCCTGGTTGAGTATGAACCCCGTGGCGCCTTGCTCTCCCACCTCAAACTGGAAGGTCACGTCAGCCATTTCTGCAACTTCGAAATGATGTGCCTGCGTCCGGATCAATGAGAATGGTTCCTGACCCGGCACAAGGGCCAGCAAGCGCCCTGCCTCCAGCTTCAGCTCCATTGCCATCGCATCGCTTGCGAATGTGCCGGTGTATTGCTCGAGCTCTGCGACCGGCACAGTAGTCGTGCCTGCGGCATCCTCTTCCACGCCAA
>CAZVSL010000016.1:10022-26428 GCA_964629935.1 uncultured Calditrichaceae bacterium
GCTTCCAGCCGCTGCACGACCCGGCGCAATTGCTTTGCCCTGGCATTCGCAAGGGCTGGGCTCAAATCGTTCGTGTCGATTCTTGCCGAGGCCAGCACCTTGAGGGCCAGTTCTTCCTTGTCATTGCGGATCGCCATATTCAAGGCAGAGGCAGCGCCGGCAGCGCCGTGCTGCAGCAACAATTCCACCACACCCGTGTGGCCGCCGAATGAGGCCCACTGCAGGGGTTTGGGAGAGCTCAGGTCTGCGCCGTGCTCAATCATGAGGCGGACCACCTCCAGATTACCTTTATAGGCCGCCCACACAATCGGCGTTACCTTATAGAAGGAATCCATGGCGTTCACCTGCGCGCCATTTTCCAGTAGCAACCGGACCACCTCACTGAAGCCGCGGTCGGCGGCGTAGGATAATGCCGTGGCGCCGTATTCTGTCTGCGCATTGACATCAACGCCTTCATCGATGAGCTGCTGCACCAGCTTCACATCACCATTGCGTGCTGCGTCCCACAATGCTGCCTCATTGCTCTGAGCAGAGACCTGACCGAACAGACAAAAGATAGCGAGTAAAATAACAGGATAGATCCTCATGGCAAAGCTTCCCTCCTAAGTGTGCCCAAAGTTGATCTCAGTAGAGTTTTCTTAGTTGCTCCTGAGTTTTTTGCGGGTTTACTGATGTGGTGTTATCAACGATCCTGCAAGCGGTACACAAACTTGAGACCGGACCAGATATCATCGACTGCGCAGACTTTGATATCGACCATACCATTTTTCAGACCGATGGCGCGCACGATATTCTCATCAAGATCCGTTTCGACTTTTGAGGCTTTCTTTGGCCAGGAAATCCACAGCATGCCGTCCTTTTTCAGAGCCTCACGACATGGCGGAAAATCGGCCTCCAGCTCGGCCTTTTCCTTTGTAAAGAAATGGATAAAGTCGCACGGCTCGCCGTCAAGCTCTGGCAGCAGCACGATCCCCTCTGGCAAAGTTCCTATCGCGGCACGGAAATCGGCCGGAGGATTTCTCCAATATACCCTGGAACCGGTTTTGATGCCGAGTTTGGCCACCAACGGTCGCTTCGAATAGCCAGCCATGTTAACCCCTCCATCAATAAGTCAAAAGCTGTATATAAGAAGGCATGGTGACTTTTGCAAGCTGAAACCGCTTATTTCAAAAAGACAAAAACGAACAGAGCATTCGTTTCGGCTGTGCCTGCCTCTTTCATACCTGCATTTACGAAATGTTCGAGTATATCCATGGCATCCTGGTGACTGTCTGCCTGCCAATGCAGCCAGCTCAATGGATTACCCAGTCTGGCCTTGCGTGCTACCGGGTCCCTGGTTACGCCTATCATCCATTTGGCATATTGTTTTTGCGCGATGCCTTCGATCTGCTGCTGAATCGTTGCCTTTGCCGTCATGTTGCGTCGTCCTCGTAGTAAGGCGTATCAAGTTTGCAAACACAATGCCTAAATGTGACAATGTGCTAATATATATAACGGCACAAAGGCAACAGCTATTTAATGTAGACTAATAAAATTGAAGTTTATGACGCGGTGATGGTAGCACAGTCAGCATCGGTATCTAGAGCGCCTGACTTTTCGCTTTCAGCTCCTGATTCAGGATGCGGTCGTTGTCGGAATAGTCGATGGGTACCTCGATAATGTGCACGCCGTCTGCGCGGCACAACTTTGCCAAAACAGGTGCAAACTCATCGGCGGCGCCGATGCGATGTCCGTGTGCGCCGTAGCTTTCGGCGTATTTCACAAAATCAGGATTGCCATAGTTCAGGCCATAATCCGGATACTTCAGACTGGCTTGTTTCCATTTGATCATGCCATACGCATCATCGCGCAGAATGACCACAACCAAATCCAGGCCAAGCCGGACCGCGGTCTCGAGTTCTTGTGAGTTCATCATGAAGCCGCCATCGCCGCAGACAGCAATGATCCTGCGGTCCGGATAGACCAGCCGCGCAGCCATGGCAGAGGGCAAACCCGCGCCCATGGCTGCAAGCGCGTTATCGAGCAACACGGTATTGGGCTTGTGGGCTTTGTAGTTACGGGCAAACCAGATCTTATACATGCCGTTGTCAAGCGCGACAATACCGTCCGTTGGCATTACCTTGCGCACATCAGCGACCAGACGTGGCAGCGACATGGGAAAACGCTGGTCTCCAGAGCCCGCCTGCAGATACGCCTCTGCAGCATCACGCACTTTAATCAGGTAGGTGAAATCCCAGCTATCCTGCGGTTCGATGCGCTCGACGATTTGCCAGATACTGTTGGCAACGTCCCCAACCACCTCCACCTGCGGGAAATACACCGGGTCTACCACGGCTGAGAAGAAATTGATGTGGATAACATTGAAACCGCCTGGTTTCATGAAAAACGGCGGCTTTTCAATCACATCATGGCCAACATTTATGATCAGGTCTGCTTTGTCGATGGCGCGATGCAGGAAGTCGTGGTCTGACAATGCGGCGTTGCCGAGAAAAAGGGGGTCGCGTTCATCCAGCACGCCTTTACCCATCTGCGTGCTTATGAATGGAATTCTGGTTTTGTCGACAAAGCGGCGCAGCATTTTTGAAGTGAGCTTGCGGTTCGCCGCAGCCCCAATAAGCAACAATGGCGTCTTGGCCTGCTCGATCATTTCGATAGCTCTGGCGATCGCTTTTTCCTCAGCTATCGGCCGCCGGACCATACTCTTGGGGATGACCGTCTCTGCGGTTTCATCAGCAGCCACATCCTCAGGGAATTCCAGGTGTACTGCTCCCGGCCGTTCTTCTTCTGCCTGGCGGAAGGCCTCCCGCACCCGTGACGGGATATTGTCACCACTGACAATCTGACGGGTATATTTGGTGAGCGGCAGCATCATATCCACAACTTCGATGATCTGAAAATGCCCTTGTTTGCTGGTCTTAATGGGCTTCTGCCCTGTAATCATCAGCATGGGCATGGCGCCGAGCTGGGCATACGCCGCTGCTGTGACCAGATTTGTTGCACCCGGTCCGAGTGTCGACAGACAGACGCCGGCCTTTCCCGTGAGCCTGCCGTACGTCGCTGCCATGAAACCGGCGGCCTGCTCATGGCGAGTCAGAATCAATTTGATGGAAGAGCCGCGCACAGAATTCAGCAGATCGAGATTCTCTTCTCCGGGAATACCGAAGATGAACGCCACCCCCTCTGCCTCAAGTGCACGCACGAAAAGGTCAGATGCTTTCATTGTAACGCTCCTTTTCGGTGTCCGAACCGAAACACCTGTTACGGCGTTAAACTATCGATCACCGCTAAAAAAGTCAAGGAAACGCAAGCCAGAAGTTTTGGGTCACAACGAAATATATCCCTCATTCAGGTGTATATTAATCGAAAGCCATGATAACCTTCCCGTACCTTTCCTTATATTCACCGTGCAACAAAGTAGAACCCATCAGTCAAAGCGAGGTTTGACAATGCATTTCAAAATGATTCATGTGGGTTGTTTCATTTCAGCGCTTCTGTTGTTTGCCTCCTGCAGTAAGAACGATTCAACAAACACAGTCACCGGGCCGGGATCAGTATTCGAAGAAAACGGACTGGACCGTGAAACACTGCAAGCAGGTATCGACGTAATCGCAGATGGTGACTTTGGCAAAATCAACAGTATCATGGTCGTGCGCAATGGCGATATCGTGGTCGAAGAATACTTTCGTGGCTGGGACCGTACCGACCTGCACGAAATATTTTCCGTCACCAAAAGCATCACCTCAATTCTAATCGGCATCGCCATCGACAAAGGACTTATCGATGGCGTCGATAGCAAGCTACTCTCTTATTTTCCGGAATATGACACCTACGAAAACTACGACTCTCTAAAAGCGGAGATCACCTTGCACGACGTGCTCAGCATGAAATCCGGTTTTGAATGGAGTGAGACGCTGCTCGGACCGGAACGGGGCGACTGGGTGAAATATGTCCTCGACCTGCCCATGAGCGAACCACCGGGTACGCGCTTCCGCTATAACAGCGGCACAACCCTGGTGCTGGGCGGTCTGCTGCAGAATGTAGTGGATGAAAGTGTTGAGGAATTCGCCCGCCACGAGCTTTTTACCCCGGCCAATGTTCTGCGCTGGCTCTGGGGCGTCATACCACGAGAAGGATTGCCCGGATTCCATGATACCTCAGGCGGTTTGGCCATGAAGCCGCTCGACATGGCCAATATCGGTATGCTGATGCTGGAAAAGGGACGACGACACGACATACAAATTGTATCAGAAGAATGGGTTGAGCTTTCCACCAGAAGTCACGCCAATGCCGGCGGTGAGTTTGAGTATGCCTACAAATGGTGGCGCTTTGGCGATGCACATTCAGCCGTGGCAGGACTCGACAAAAACGACGTTTACTTTGCCTGGGGTGCGGGCGGCCAGTTCCTTTTCGTCATTCCACACTTGCAGATGGTGGTGGTCTCGACGGCGGAGAACTTTGAGGATACCGGAGAGCGCTTTTTTGACATACTGCGGGACTATATTTTTGCTGCGGTTGTGGCGTGATCCGGGAATGATGCATAACTCATGGGTTTGGAACCAATACGCCTTCCCATATATCTCCGTTCAAGCCGGGCATCATGACCATCAAGCCTATGATCCGGGCCTTATCCACAAGAAGTTACAGCGGGACCTCCTTTTCGTACACTTATGAGTTTTGTCAATCCATAAGTACAGAATTCAGGTCATTAATGCTTTTTCACAGTTACCTTTGGTTTCAATAACTCTTTCTTTATTTGCAATTTCGGTTGCTGCTCGCCTTGTACGACAGGTTGGCCACGATAGCTAATTGTGTATGTCAGTTCGAATTCGTTCACGGTGACTTTGGTCGGTTTATTGCTCGAAGCTTTTGTGGAACCGGATATTTTCAGCGGCGGCGCAACTATTTTCCTACTAGTTTGAAGCGTGTTTGAGCCGTGATCATATTGTTTTTTCCGGGAATGTTCGTTCCATCCTGCTGCCTTGAAATTATTGCTGAAAAGCACCTGCAAAACAGGATATCTTTTCGCAAGAGGTACTTTAAGCACGACATCTCCTCCAAGTTGAAGGGTTTGGTTCTCGGCAATTTTCACCTTACCAGCCTGAGGGGGATATTCTGCCGCCTGGCCATTCACAAAAAAAGTGAACCGAAGGTCATCCTGTTGCGCTTCCATTGAATTCAACGCACTTTCTCCTTGCAAAGCAACACCGCCCTGGAAGGGTTTCTTTGCAGGTGGACGATCCCAAATGACACTATCGAAGCGTGAGCGGCGATCATGCGGGGCGTTTGATAAAACGCCGAGCGATCTGCAGCACCCGTTCGGCGGCTCCACTGCGGGCAAACCAGCGTCTGCTCCAACTGCTCTAAGTTGCCTGGCAATTTGTACGTCCACAAAATTGGAAATATTAAGCGGCAGCAAAACAAAATTGAGAATGCTCTCGACAATGCTGTGCGACTCATCGATGAATGGAGGCTGAGTTCTGGTATAAACGCGGATTGTGCCATCAGCACCACGCCATCCTTCGCAATAGGTATGAATATCGATATTAGTGTGGATCGTCCGCGAGACACCGACGGCGGGCACCCAAACTCCACCGACTTTATTTTTGATATCATCTATGCGAAAACTCAGCCTTCCGTGAATCACAGCACGCTTGGCGTTTGGCTGGTCAATGTGTTTTGTCACTTCAATCCTCGGTGCAGATATACAATCATAACCGCATTCGAGCGGCTTGGCATTTTTCTCCCAACTCAGTTTAGCGCGAATACTTGCGTGAGCTCTTAGTTGACTATTTGTTTCAGTAATAGCTTGCTGGCCAGCTTCCTGTAGTGCTATCCGAAGCAGGGTTGTAAGCAAGCTACCGTTCGCTTCATCGGATGCAGTAGGCGGCCCCAGAGGTGGCGCAGGTGTTTGTGCAAATACATGGGTAAGAAATAACACCAGCCACACAATACTTGTATAGACAAACATACCACTCGTCATTTCGCACTCCTTAAGTTTCATCCGGTATTGCGGTCTGTTTTCTTCACAACCACAGTCGTAATGTCATCCTCCCACTTGGCTTGGCTTCCGAAGTCGAAAACTGTTTGGTGAATCACATCAACGATGTCTTGCGCACTCTTTTCTTGATGCTGAATGGTCAATTCTGTCAAGCGCTCCAGACCGAATTCTTCGTCCTCGCTGTTGAGCCGTTCAAGCAGTCCGTCGCTATACATAATTAAAACAGCGCCCGGGTCGAAGCACGCAAAAGCTCGTTGTAATGAGATCTCAGAAACCGCACCGAGAACTGTGCCGGTGGCGTCGAGTCGTCTGATCTGCTTTTTGGAGACCAATAACGGCGGCGGATGTCCTGCATTGACATAAAAGATGTTGCCGTTACTTTCAATTTCCCCGTAGAACATTGAGACAAAACGGGTTGACAAGGTGCTGCGGTGAATGACACGATTGAGTTTCTGCATAGCCTCGGCCATTTGCACTTCTTTTTCCACACCCATGCGTAAGCCGGTGACCACGTCGCGCACCAGCAGAGCGGCCGGCAGTCCATGTCCGCTGGCATCCCCAACGGCCACGCTGAATACGTCTTCGCTAAGAACCGAGAAATCAAAGAAATCGCCGCCAACAACTTCCGCTGGACAGGAACGTCCGGCCGACTCATATCCGGCAATGTAAGGCGGGCTGCTCGGCAGTAGGCTTTGTTGAATAACGGCAGCCTGTTGAACATCGTTTAGCATGGCGTCGGAATGAAGGCGAAGATTCAATAGCGAACGAACCGCATTCAGGCAGAATTCGACCTCCTCCCGCATCCAACCACTCTTGAGCGCAAAAACGATAATCCACCTCCGTGCCGGGTTGCGAATCGTGAGTGCAGCGGCAATTGTGCATTCTCCTTGCTCTGCAATTTGGTTGTGCAAGCGTACAGATGGGCTGTCGAAAATATAACTGCCATTTCTAACTATATGCTGCACCGCCTCCGGGTGTAATGCAATTACGTCATCAGGCGCAGCCGGCTCGAATCGGTCAGGAGGTTTCACCAGAACGAAGCGCTCGAATTCCTCTACATAAAGACGGGCATTGCAAATATGCAAATCCCGGTCGAAGGAATTCTCCAGATTTGCCAAGACAGAAAAGATGAATTTATCTTCTGTGCTGCGCTTGCCAATATCGGCAAACAGCGCCGCCAATTCTCGATACAGGTCTTTGGGTTGGATCATGGGCGAACTCTTAGCCTGAATTGTTTATGAATTTGCATTCCGCTCATTCGGGCGAGCACGAATAACGAATCCAGCAAAAAAATGATATTGCTGCCGGTTTGCCCGGTAGTTACACAAAAGATATTGTATTTACAGAAATAACAACTATTGTGTATCCATAATGATCGGCAAACCGTCTTTGCCGGCGCCAACGATGATCACCTTGGTGTTGGTTGAACCGGCAAGCTTCTCTGTCGCTTCGATACCCTTCCAGCGTAGCAACTGTTCGCTGATGCCGGCAGCAACAATGGTCTGGAAATCGGCGATGCCTTTGGCTTCGATCCGTTTGCGATCAGCCTCCTGCTTTTCTTTCGTCAGGATGAATTCCATGCGTTGGCTTTCCTGATCCGCTTTCTGCTTTTGCTCGATCGCTTCGGTGAGCTGTACCGGTAGGGCAACGTTGCGTATCGGCGTGTTTTCAATCGTAACGCCACGAGGGGCAACGGTCTTGGCTAGTTCTTCCTGGATTGCTATACCGAGCTGCTCGCGTTCGGTTGAATAAAGTGCGCTGGCCTGGAAGCTTGCGGTGACCGCGCGACTGATAGAACGGAATTGCGGGATGAGAATGATGGTCTCATAATCGCCGCCGGCAACGGTTTTATAAACCCGTGCCGCAGAATCGGGGTTGAGCCGGTAGAGCGCGCTAACCTCCAACCCGATGGTGAGTCCTTCGCGTGACAGCACTTCCATGGTCTCCTTATGCTCTTTAGTCTGGATGGAATATTTGATAACGCGCGCCAACGGATTCACCAGATTAATGCCGGACGGAAGCGTCCTCTCTGACACAACTCCGAAAAAATCTACCACGCCAACGTGTCCGGCGGGAACTTGTGTGAAACATTGGCTCAGCGCGAGAATTCCGAACACACTCATAGCAAGAAGGCTGCCGGCGCTAACGGAACGGAATTCGGAGTGACTTTGCTTTGCTTTCCCCGTGGCGTATCGCCATACAAAAAAGGCGACTAATGTAATAAGTATTGCAAAAATGAAAATCATGGGTTATTTCCTCCACTTTATCCTTACAGCTTTGACAGTGTTCTGAAATCTCAGGTATGGTTCACGCGCTTTTTTACTTCTGCGTAGAAGCCGACCCGTCTGGGAAAAGTTACTTTGTTCATTATTCGTGTCCTACCTTCACAACTGTGTTTTGATGACATTCCAGCCTATGTTTAGTTTAGCTTCGCTGGCATGGTACTTCTTCATTCCTAATTCTTCACCCGGATGGCCGTTGCTCTGCGCGGTTCAAATATTCGGGCTCCGCTTCGATACTTCTTACAGATGCGAAACGGAGCCCGATTTACTGAGCGGATGTTCCGTATTGTTGGGCGCGCGCGCTTCCTCTTGAGACCACCTTATTAGTTGGCGCCTGATAGGCCTGATAGAGGAAAATCCTAAAAAACCCGACGGCGTATCGCCGAAGGCGTCGTAGGCATCAATCACAGAACGAGATTGCTCGGCGGAGACGCGTTGGCGCCAGTTATCGCCCAGGCATCAGTTGGTTCCGCCGACCATCCACGGATGAATAACAATCTCAACGCGCCGGTTGCTGGCGCGGCCTTCTTCGGTCTCGTTGCTGGCGATCGGCTTGCTTTCGCCATACCCGACCGCTTCAACCTGGGAAGCATCGAGTTTCGTGTTGGCCAACAGATATTGTCTTACCGCTTCGGCGCGCTGATTTGATAACACCAAATTCTGCTCATCGCTGCCGTACGAATCCGTATGGCCCATCACGGAGACGGTGCCTTCCGGGAAAGCGTTGATGGCATCGCGCACTTTGGTCAGCAAGCCAAACGATTCTTGCTCAATTGTTGCTCTGGAGCTGGGGAAATTTAGTCCGGTCAGGCGGATGAGAATGTCATTGCCCTCGCGCAACACTCTGGCTTCGTCGCGATGAAATGATCGTTCCACATTGGTAAACAACGCACGTGTTTTCGCCTGTCTGGCGATTTTCTGCGCCAACGCCGAGTTTTCCTTTGCTTCACTGCCGACCTGTTTTTCCAGCTCGGCAACCCGCGCTTGCTGCAGATAGAGTTCCTGGTCATACCATTCCAACTCCTGGCTCAGTCCGACGACGCTATCCTGGTAAGTGGTGATGTAAGTGATAATTTCGTCGGTCGATTTGCCGAGACCGGTATCGAACGAAGCGTCCAAATCCGTTTTCGCGATGATCTGCTTCAGGGGTGTTTCCGAGGCCAACATCAGGTCTTCCCAGCTACGATCCTTATCCTTCAGTTGCCTGATGGTATTCGCCAGGTAAATGGCGTGGCTGGCCTGGTAGTTGGCTTGCCGCGCCAGGTTGCGCGCCACGTCGGTGTCGTAACGATTCTCGTTCAATTCCTTTTCGGCCTGCTTGATGAGTTGCTGCGCGTTATGCAAGGTTTGGGGAGCGTGATCTTTGACTTTAAGTCGGTCCGCCTGTTTCAACAACTCGCGGGTGTCTTGCAAATAGTTGGTCTTAATGGCGTCCAGCTCAGCCTGGCGGTACAGTTCTTCCGCCTCGCCGGCTTTCTTCCTGGCCTCATTGAGGTCGCCATCCTCGAGTTTGCCGGTAGCTTCATTAAATTTCTTCTCGGCTTCAGTCCAGAGCTTTGATGAATATTGGGCTGACTGGGTGGATTGCGCATCTTTGCGCGCTTTCAGCGAATTCGGGAAACTCACTTCGGCCAGTCGCGTCGCCTCAATGGCAGTCTGGAAAAAAGCGCTCGCTTCGTGAAGTTTTTCCTTGATGTCTTCAAGTTTTTTCCCCTGTTTCATATCCCTTGAAGCTTCTTGATAGCTCTTCATACCTTTGTCGAAATTCTTGGGAGCCAAGACATCTGCCTGGACTTTTCTGGCTTCTGTCATCGTCGCATCGGTATCCCTGAAGAGCAGGGACCTCAAATCGTACCCAATGACGTATTCTAGTTCTTTTGCTTCTGCTGTGTTCTGTTGTTGCCCTGCTGCATTTGCCACAAACAGAGTGATGATGCACCCTGTGGCAATGACAAGAGCAAGGTTGAAGAATCTGTGTATTCGAAACATGATTCGTTTCCTTTAAATTTCGTTATGTGTAATGTGATTTGTGCCGCCAGCCATGTCGAGGTGCAAGTTCTCTTTCGATATCAACCGATGGCGGCCTCGTTGATAAATGTCAATCTGTGTTGCGGTTTCCACCTCCTTTCCAGGTCCCGTTTGCCGCTCCGCCTCAAGCCAATCGGAAGAATCAGCGCCGTCCTTAGAGCCGTTTTTCTCGTAGAGCTCATACGCCTTATCGTTTATCTCCTGATTTTCTTTGTTCATATCTTTCTGTAGCATTTTGTTACCTCTTTCTTAAATTGTTAAATTAATCGCCGACATCTGCTGCAAGCCGGTACACCCGGGCGTGGTCAGTGCTTCCACGCACATCCTGTTTTCGACAGAATGTTTGCGGGGAGGCTGACGATTAATCTTTCCATCCGTTACGACGTGCATTCCCTTCGCAATCGGCTTTATTCGCATAGCCTTCCGACGATGCTCCGACAATATTGCCGTTGGGGGCAGTGCGGCGCCATCGCCATTGATGTTCAGCCTCTCCTTTAAAGTTGACTACTTTGTGATGAAGCGATTGAGTTGCTCCTTGTGCAGCTATTCGCTATTCGAACCACACCAACTAACTTAGATAGTGTCTGGCCGAAAACTCACTTATTTCGTCATTCCGGCATGTTTTAAGCCGGAATCCATTTGCGGTCACGCAGAAGATTCCCGCTTACAATCCGCGGGAATGACCCTGTTGGGACGTTTTCAGTCAGACACTAACTGAAAGCAAAACCTCTTGATTAACTGCTCATGGGCCGCGCGGCCTCCCGGATAGCGTCAAGAACAGACTGTGCGGATGACTCAACGCGCTTTTTACTTTGACCCGAGCGATACAAGTAGGCCGCCTCGCCCTTCGCTGACTGCGTTACTATTATCAATAGTGGGTACTTCGTGAGCAGCAGGACGCAGATATGTGGCTCACCGTTCGCTGGCAGCGGTGTGACGATGACTACATCCGCGCTGGTGGCTTTGACCGCCAGCAACAGATCGAGCGGGTCAAGCACTTCGCTAACCACTATCATGTCCGGCTGGCATTCAATCAGGTATCGGACCACGTCCGATAGCATCCTTGGCCGGCTCGCTAATAACACCTTTATCTTTTTCATCTTCGATACCATCCTTTGGGATTCATAGAACTCTCCTGCAAACAAGATAACCATACTATGGGGAAGTCACAATAGACCTTCGGGTTCAAAGCGTGTCCATAGCCTGGACTATCTCGTCATGGTCCAGGTCAGATGCTCTGGAGCCAAAAGTACCGGTACTTGCGCAATAGCTTCGGGATAGCAACTGATATGTTGGCCGGTTCCGAATCGGACGCGGCCTTTGGCCAGCCAGTGCAGCGGCTCCCGCCTGGTCCCGAGGCCAAGATAAACGCGACCAGGTAAGTGCGTTTTTTTTGCCCGGGTGGTTTGGGTCTGGCAGGTAGGGGCCATACATGATGTCCGATTGCCAGATCTGATTGGGGCGCTCTGCACCGAAGCGACGGAAGACCTGCTGGTTTTTGCCGAGGGTTTTCTGGCGAGACCATGTTCTTTGAGATGGCGTGCCAGCGTGCTGGACTTGATTTGGCCGGGTGGGACCAGGTTGTGGGCTTCCATGATTCCCACACAGGCAGGCTGGGAAGACACTGTGCGTACAGCCGCAGTGCAGACAGCGGAGCAGGCGCACCCGGTAGGCCTGGCGGCTACAATTCAAACATGTACAAAAAATGAGTAAGGATTACCACAAGTATTTGACAATTCCAAACATGACTAGTCCAGTCTCCATTAGGCAACTCAGCCACCTAGTGGTAGGCCTGTACCCTCGCAACCCGATCTACCGCCTCCCGCAATCGTCAATCAACTTTTGCCTCTGAGAATCGCTTTGACTTTTCTTACCTCGCCTCGCCAGAAGGTAGGCAATTGTCACACCCGTAGCTACGCCAACGCCGGCTCCGATGACTGTGCACTTTGTAAACACGTCTGGAATTTCACCAGGGACATCTGCTTTATCTTCAATCGCATGGCCAGCCCACGCCGCCCAGGAACATCCCGCCGAGACCAAATACGATGACAGGTCATTTCGGCATGATCCCTGCTAACATGCAGGGACAAGCTTCAAGCTGGAATCCATTTGCGGTCACGCAGAAGATCCCCGCTTACAATCCGGGAAGACCCTGTTGGGACGTCTTCGTCAGACACCAGTTAGTTAGTTTTAGCTCCTGGTACAAAGAAGTATCCATATCACTGTCATTCCTCTTGAATCAGAAGTAGCGACACACGCCGTGAAGTCCACGCTCCATCAGCTCGATTGTATTTTCGTATTTGCCGCCTCTTTTTTCTGCTAATCGGAAAAATTCATAAACTTGGCTTTAATCCTGCGGTAAGACTTAGACAAACATGGCCTTAGCGGGATAGTGCCCTGTTTATCGATGGAGCATTGCCGGGATCGATGTGACTGACCAGAGAATCAGCCTTGAGAACATCGCGTGCGTACTCCTGGCATTTTTGCGCTGCTTCAAAGGCGTAGCCCTTGCCCTGATGTCGATTCAATAACCAGTAGCCCAGCTCCAATTCCGGCCACCCCGGAGACTGCCATAAGCCGAAACAACCGACAAAGTCGCCTGTTTCTTTCTCTTCCACAGCCCCGTAGCCAAATCCTTTGAGGCGCCAGTGTGCTATTTGCAGCGCCAGATGTCGCCAGGCGTCATCCCGGTTCTTCCGGCCGCCAACATATTTCGCATTATTTTCATCGGCGTAGTAGGCTGCATACTCTTCAAGATCATCCTCACGCCACGGGCGAAGTCGTAAACGTCTGGTTGCAATAGAATTCATTTTCTCTTCTTAATATCTTCAATGACAGATTTTCGTCGAGACCACGAAAAAGATTTCAACGAGTTCATTGCCAAAATTGGGCATTTATCAAAATGCTTGATTATTTCTTCTTTCTGATCTTGTAATCAATCCAACGTTTTGGGTCTGGCCTATAACTTCTTCCCGGATGCCTTTTTCGATTTCGTTTCATTACGCAAAAGTGGTGGTTTTTACCCGTCCTCAACGTTCGGATTTGTGAACGCTCGGTTTTGGATAAGATTTATAACATGGTGCTCAGTGGTGCAAGGGTTTCGGGGCACTTTGGCTGCGAATTCCAACAAAAACATTGAAAAAAGCATTGAGCGAACTGATTCATCCACAACCCTTGCATCCACTGAAGCAATTTGTTATCTGCTTACTACCCCCAAACTCAATTATCTATCTATTTTCAGTTAAACTCGATTCAAAAAACTTCTAAGCAATATTCCTATGCGGTTCGAGAGCAAATTGGGAGACAGTTACGGAAGACGTTTTAGGAATCCGTTTCGTCTAACTGGAGCCGTTTCACTGGCAACGCAACTGTCGGAATGTCGCTTTTCTTTTCTTGTTGTTTCAAATCATCATAAATAGTTTTCAAATCAAAGTTGAATTTCCGTGCATGTTTTTGACGAATTTTATGAATTTCCTCTACAATTGGATCTTTCCACATATTTTAATCTCCCATCAGTTCATAGGGTGTACAAATCGTCGGAATTTCGAATCCTTGTTCAAGACTAATCTTGGCTATTTTCTTTTGAATTTCAGCATTTGCCATATGTTTACAATTCCATGTTAAAAGATAGTCGATTCCGTAAATAGTAGCAAGGGCAATATGCAAAGCGTCGTCTGAGGCTTTGACTGGCAACGCATTTCGTGAAACAAACGTTTGAGCCAATTCTAAAGCCTCCGTTTGCAATTCAAGGACCTGGAAATCCTTTATTATTCGTAAACGCTCGCTAGCCGCCTCTTTTTCACCTTGGCTCGACTCTTGAATTACTAACTGCGAAACATATAACTCAAAATGCGAACGACGATTTTGCCACCACTCACGAGTGATCTGCTGCTGGGCTGCCGCGATCAGATCTCGGCTCGGACGAGATGTAAGGTAACTAATAAAGCTCGTTTCTATGTAAATTCTCGATTTCACTGCAATAATTTATGAAATATAGACATCTCTGTCAATCGCTGGTCTTGTAATCCTGAAATTTATGCACCAATTCTTTACAGATAATCAGCATAGGGGGGAGCCTCACGGCTCCACCCCTGCCACACCACCGGGCATACGGATCACGTACCACGGCGGTTCGGTTGGGCTAACTGACTGTCGCAGCCGGATGTTCAGGTTCGGTTTGCCAAAGTGCAGTTACTTGAATCATAGATTCTAAAGATTGGAGGAATGCTGCTTTTCTTTGCGTTTTATTTCGGTAAAATTCTTCCGCTTGGTCTAAAACAGCACCACTTTCCAGCCTTCTTTCTTGTTGATCATTTATAGAAATGCTCTCTTCGTTACTATGTGTTTTTCCTAAAACCGTGGTTAAGTAAATATCTCCTCCGGCCCGTAAATTACGTGACTCAACCTTTGTTTGCTGCTGCTGGCCTCCACTTCCTGCATGTTTCTTTCGAAGCAATCGATATAGGACTGTTATAAAAACCAATCCAACCCCACTGAAAAGCCATTCTTTGTTTTCTATAATCCAGTCTAAAAGATTCCTAGAGTAATCAGCCATTAAATATTTTCTCTTTTTTAAGAGGACCTTTTCGGCTTTTATTCCTCTTGCCGGGAAACGCTTAAAAAGCGATCCTTTCTTAACATCTTTTTCACTCCTAACGGTTTGGCGGCTAAGCAGCGAGGCGATCAACTTTCCATTGCCCCGAAATGCAAAATCGTCCGCTTAAGCCGCATTGTTATACGGCGCTCTGACTGGATGATTTGGATGATTGAACGAACGACCGGAAGCCTCCATACACCATCCGCTCAGCATCAAAAATTAATCTTTTAGGATCGGTTAATGGGGCGACTAATTCAGCCATCCTTTGGTCGTTGGGAACTTGTTTGTTTGCTAAATCACGAGTCTCTTTCGAAGGAAACAAAACCCATCCAAATACAATTACTTCATCTTCTTTCAAATCCACTACTTCAACGAAAGAACGTGTGCCTTCCAATTTTAAATCTTCTCCGACATACTCGAAGTAAGCAAGTGCACCATATTCTTTCCAAATTTCAGCTACTTTTTCAGCCACACTTTTGTATTCGTTCAAGTGAATCCGTGGAACCGGAAGTATAAATCCGTCAATATATTGTGTCATGTTACACCCCCAATCTTGTTGCTGAAGTTTATCTTAGCCGTCCAACAGGATGCTCTGCCGCCGAGGACGCATGAGCACCTAACCCTGAATAATAAAAAGAGCTTTGGCAATGCACGACAACAACCCGAAAAACAGGAGCCCTCGGTCGGCAGCAGCAAATGTTAGCCATCGTTCAAGAACATGGGAAAGAAATCGTCTTTGAGGCGGTAGATAATATGCCCGTGTTCTTTGCCATCATTAATTATCAATCTGTTTTGTTCATCACACATCTTGACTGCATAGGTCTCAAAAAGCTTTTCAAAGCTCGAATTTGATTTTGCCTGTTCACTAAAAGCTAATTTGAAATTTCCTGTAGCTAAATAGCGACACCCATTGAAATATTTATTAAAGGATTCAAGTCTTGAGACGGTGTTTGGCACTATCCCAAAAATGAAATCCTTATGAATTGATCTAAAATTCGCTCTTCCAACGGTTATGCCGCCTGTGTGAAAAGCGAAGCCAAAATCCAGCAACAACTTCTCCTTTTTAAGATCTAGTTTCCTATTATGCTTTGGCACTTCCGTAATCAAGAAACTCCTTATTAGACTCGCCGCTTTTAGGCAAGTAACTGAATGATCAGGATCCCAGAAAACACACAAATAACCGTCACCGGTGTCATTTAAGGCAAAATCCTGATCTATTGCGGATTCAAATACTGACTCATGAACAGTTTCATGGAGTCTCATCATGAACTTAAAATGATCATGAAGACGTTTGTCCCATGTTATTCTCCGAGTTACTGAAGTAGAATTGCGAAGGTCAAACACAAAACCGCTCCCTCCAAACTCATCTTGTATTGCAATAGTCTGATAGCTTTCTTGAGCATTAAGATCCATTTTCTTCCTACTTCGGATTATTAGTTACAGCATAGTCATTTTATTCTTTTGCCGCTAATCGGGATAGGGGGCGGCCTCACGGCCGCTC
>CAZVSL010000017.1:0-25858 GCA_964629935.1 uncultured Calditrichaceae bacterium
CTCAGAGGCGATACCACCTTAGTCAATTTTAGTGTTTTTCAAATTCCTCGATGCGCTGTCTGACTTCGTCAGGCAGGGGCGATTTTTGTTTCCTATTATAGTCATAGGAAACGATGACGCCCTGGCCCTCGGCAGCTACGCGATTGGCGGCCTGACTGAAGGCGACATAGTCCATTGTAAAACGGTCTGTCTGCAAATCTGAAACCCTACATGCGACCGTGACCGTGTCCGGATAAGTGACCGGATACTTGAATTGGCAACTCGTCGAGGCCAGAATCGGTCCGATGCCGGTTTCGTTCATGATCCTCATGTAATCGATCTTCTCAAAGTAGGCGATGCGGGCGCTTTCGAAATAGCGAAAATAGGCGGTGTTGTTGACGTGCTGAAAAGCATCCATTTCACCCCAGGCCACAGGAATTTCGATCTTGAGCGCATAGTCTTTGAGAATATCTGTCATGAATTGTCTTCATTCATCGCTGCGGGTCACGCGCACGACAGGCTCGTCTTCAACCAGCTCGATTTCAACTTCCCATGGACGGCAACAAACCTGGCAATCCTCAACATACCGTTGCACATAGCCGCCGGAATAGTCGATGTAAATCTCGTTCGGTTGACCGCAGTAAGGGCACAGAATCTCAACTGTATCTTTCATTTTTGGCTCCGATGTCCCGGTGAGCCGTGCTGTCAGCCACTGCTCTATTTCAGACACTCTGAAAGGGCTGCCAGCAAATATACGATATTCGCCTTTTTAGAGGACTCGCCCATGAGGCCAATGCGCCAGACTTTTCCAGCGAGATCGCCTAAGCCGCCGCCAATTTCGATGTCATACTCCCGCAACAGCCGGCTTCTGACGGCGCTGTCATCGATGCTGTCAGGAATGCGAATAGCATTCAAGGTGGGCAAGCGAATGCTTTCATCTACGAACGGTTCGAGACCGAACTCTTGCAAACCTGCCAGGAGCTCGGCGCTGTTGTGGCGGTGGCGTTCTGAGCGCGCTGCCAGTCCTTCTTCCTGCACCAGGCGCAACGCTTCGCGCAAAGCGTAATTCATGCTGATGGGGGCGGTGTGATGATATGCGCGCGACTTGTCTGCCCAGTAATTTGCGATCATGGTGAGGTCAAGGTACCAGCTCTGGATTTTGCTGTGACGTTTCTGTGCAATCTCGACCGCCGCATCACTAAATGTAATCGGCGCCAGTCCGGGTGGACAGCTCAAACATTTCTGCGTACCACTATAACAAATATCGATTTGCCAATCATCCACCTTGACCGGCACGCCGCCAAGCGAGGTTACGGTGTCAGCGATGAATAGCGCGCCGTGCTGTCTGCAGAGCTTGCCGACTTCATCGAGCGGTTGCCAAACTCCGGTGGAGGTCTCCGCATGCACCAAAGCAACGGCCTTGACCTTGTCATTCTGCTTTAGCTCATCTTCGATCTTGTTGATGTCGATAGCCTGGCCCCACGGCGCTTTGATTTGAATCGGCGTTGCGCCACAGCGCGTGACTATGTCGGTCATGCGGCCGCCAAAAACGCCGTTTGCGCCAACGATAACCTTGTCGCCGGGCTCGATTACGTTCACAAAGGCCGCTTCCATGCCGGCGCTGCCTGTACCGGATACGGCAATTGTAAGCGGGTTGCGCGTCTGAAACACGAAACGTAGCTGCTGCTGGATTTCGTCCATGATCCGGAGAAATTCCGGGTCGAGATGGCCAACGATGGGTTTTGCCATCGCGGCATAGACGCGCGGATGCACACAACTCGGTCCGGGTCCGAGCAGAATGCGTTGTGAGGGCGTGAGTTCGCCGGGTATTTTCATCTGTTGCTCTCGCTTATGATTGATAGTCACAAATCTAAAACCCAAACTGAGCGCTTCCGGCTTCGATCAGCTCAGCCGCCGGCCCGTTGCCTGAGCCCGTCGAAAGCAAATCGCTCAATTCAGGTAAAAATATAGATCAATATATTAAAACAAGAAAGAAAAAGCAACAAACGCAATGGTTCATACAGACTCGCGCATCCTGCAGAAACGAACCATTTTTCACAATTGCCAGCGTTTCCTGAGAGAGGGCGACGACACTCAACGTATTCACCCTGCTTTTTGTGCATGAACAATTCAGGTTAAAAAGCAGTAACACAGACATTTTTCGGTTGGCTTTTTGTTAACCCTTGGTTATCTTCTTAACTTCGAGAATGATTCACCCTTCATTTTTCATTTTGCAAACAGGAAGTTATCACTTCAGGGAAAGCCAATCTGCATGACGAATTGCTAAGTATTGAGAAAACAAGATTGTAATATCCTATTAAGTGCACTCTCTGATTTTGGCATTCCAATTGCTTTGACCAAACTACTTTCTGACGCCATTCGGCGACAATTCTTCAAGCACAAACTGTTTTCGGAGGCGATGTGAATAAGAACAGAGAAGATCAATCTGTGGATCGTCGCGGTTTTTTTCGCAAGCTATTCATGGGAGTGGGCCTGGCCGCAAGTTACGGCGTCGGCGCAGTCTATGCCCTGCAATTCCTGCTGCCCAGGAAGAAACCGCCTACCTATCGTAAGATACTGGTTGCGTCTCTGGATGAGCTGGCTGGCGGCAGCGGCAAGCCGTTCAAAGACCTGCAGGGCCGTGAGATGATCCTGATCAATACCGACGCCGGCTTTAAAGCCATTTCAACAACCTGCACCCATCTCGGCTGCAAGGCGTACTGGGAGCCGGAGAATGACCGGTTTTTCTGCCCTTGCCACGACGGCATTTTTGACGTCAATGGCGACGTCGTAGCCGGGCCGCCGCCGCGACCGCTGGAGCGATATGACGTCGAGGTGGATGAGAATGACAACGTTTTCGTGATACTGAAAGTAGCTTAGAGGAGCTTTCATGCAAAAGACGAGCGCATTCAAGCAGTGGTTCGAAGAGTCTTTTCCGTTCGATCTGAATGTTCTTAAGGAGATATCAAGCGAGCCGATTCCGAATCACCTGAAACGCTGGTGGTTTGCTATCGGAGGCACGCCGCTCTACCTGTTTATGATTCAGGCGCTCACGGGTATTATCCTGACCTTCTATTATGTTCCGAATCCGGCTGAGGCATTTGACAGCGTGGCGCACATCACGACGACCGTGCGCTTTGGCTGGTTTATTCGCAGCCTGCACAAATGGTCGGCACATCTGATGGTGCTGACCCTGATGTTGCACATGATGCGCGTGTTTTTTACCTCCGCTTATCGCCGGCCGCGCGAGTTTAATTGGATGATCGGCGTCGGGCTGCTGCTGGTCACGTTGGGATTCGGATTTACGGGCTATTCTTTGATCTATGAGCAAATCTCATACTGGGCAGCCGTGGTCGGCACCAACATCGCCGAAGCGACTCCCCTGATTGGACCCACCCTGGCTAATTTCATCCGCGGCGGCCCCGAGGTGACGGATAACACCCTGACGCGGTTTTTTGTGCTTCATATCGGCGTGCTGCCTACCGTAATCGTCATCCTGCTCGGATTGCATGTGGTGCAGGTGCGTCTGCACGGCGTGACACGGATGAGATTTGAAGGCGACAAGAATCCTGAGGTAGAATTCTCTGTGCGGGTTTCGGCGCCTGTGACGCCTCTGAAGCAGAAAGAGGGGCAGGTGCTTTCGCAAACAGAGGAAGAGAAAGTCAAAGCTGAGTCATTTCCATTCTACCCGGACCATTTTTATATGGAAGTGATCGTGGGGCTGGTTTTAACCTTTGTGCTCACAATTCTGGCGCTGGTTTATCCCGCGCAGATGGGTGAGCCGGCCAACCCTCTGGTGACGCCCGAACACATCAAACCGGAGTGGTTCTTCTATGCTATGTTTCGCTGGCTTAAGTTGACTTCATTTCAAGTGGGCGTGGTCGGCACCATTATTTTCATGATGATATTGCTGTTCTGGCCGTTCATCGATCGCATCTTTATGAAAAAGTTCCCCGGCAGAGAAGTCAGCTTCTGGATAGGTGTGGTCGGCTTTTTCGTTTTTCTGATTTTCACAGTTTGGGAGGCAATGGTTTGAAGCTTAGTTGCAACGCAGGCTTCCAGCCTGCAGCCAGCAGGCAAAGATGCCTGCGTTACATAATACTTGCAAAAATTAGACTGGAGGAGACATGCTGTCATTAGAAACAAAACGGGTCATCATCGCGGTTCTGAGTTTTTTCCTGCTGTGTGCGCTGTTGATCGTCGGCTATATCGAGGGCAAGAAACATATTCCGGGCAGCAAACCCGCGATTGTGATTTCTGATGACAATAAGAAGTGTGTGGAATGCCATTCGCAGCAAAGCAATGCTGCTACCGCAGTAGCACAATGGAAAGAAAGCCAGCACGCTATCAAGGGCGTCGGCTGCATTGAGTGTCACCAGGCTGAAGCTGGCGAGATCGATGCCTTTGAGCACTATACGCATACCATCGCCACCATCGTCTCGCCCAAGGATTGCTCCCGTTGCCACAAAAAAGAATTCGCAGAATTCCAGCGTAGCCATCATGCCCAGGGCGGCAAGATCCTGGGGTCACTCGACAATGTGCTCGCTGAAGTAGTGGAGGGCCATCCCGAGATGTTTGGCAATGCTGTCGCTGTCAGCGGGTGTATGCAGTGTCACGGCTCTGTCGTTGATTTCGTGCGCGATGATCAGGGCAACGTCATGAAGGACCGTAACGGCATCGTCATGATCGATCCGGAGACCTGGCCCAACACCGGCATCGGCAGATTGAACCCGGACGGCAGCCTGGGGTCATGCGCGGCCTGCCACAACCGCCACTATTTTTCCGTGGCGCAGGCGCGCGAGCCGGACGATTGCGGCAAGTGTCACCTGGGGCCGGACCATCCGCAGTATGAGATCTATCGCGAGTCCAAGCACGGCATCAACTTCATCGCGCACAAAGACGAGATGAATCTTTCGGCCAAACCATGGATTGTGGGCAAGGACTACATCTCTGCGCCAACCTGCGCTACCTGCCACATGAGCGCCACGCCCAACCAGGGTGTGACGCATGACGTCGGCGAGCGCATCAGTTGGACCTTGCGGCCGCCAATCTCCGAGAAGGTAGACGCCAAAGATATCAAGCAAGGTAAAGAGACGATTCCGTGGGAAACACGACGGCAGAATATGCAGGATGTATGCTTTCAATGTCACAGCAAGCAGTATGTCCAGAATTTCTATAAACAATACGATGACGTTGTGCACATGTACAACAATAAGTTTGGTATTCCGGCAACGGACCTCTATAATAAAATGAAGCAAGTCGGCTTGATCACGCCAGACATCGAGTTTGACGACAAGATCGAGTGGACCTATTTTTATCTCTGGCATCACGAAGGCCG
This sequence comes from uncultured Calditrichaceae bacterium, assembly GCA_964629935.1. Lineage (GTDB taxonomy): Bacteria > Zhuqueibacterota > Zhuqueibacteria > Oceanimicrobiales > Oceanimicrobiaceae > CAZVSL01. The sequence goes on from CAZVSL010000017.1 coordinate 5,318, forward strand.
GCGCGCCCGCATGGGAGCAGCCATGATGGGGCCTGACTTCACGCAATGGCACGGCATGTATGAAGTCGCCGACCGCTTTTATGCTGAGTTTGTACCTGAAGTGCGCGAAGTTGTGGCAGAGGGCCGCAGACATGGCAAAGCAGCAGCCGCACGCGAGGTGGAGCAACTGCTGAACGAGGTGCTCAACGGCGACTTGCACAAATGGTATCTCGGCAAGATGAGCCCGGAAGAAAAAGCCAGACGCGAAAAAGCAGCCGAAGAGTTCAAGAAACGTTACGCAGGTGAATGATGCCGATCTCCGGAGTGAACATCCTGACCTACGCTGATAGTACCAGCAGTATCAAGGCCAGGCTGGCTGACAAGGCCGGTGTCGAGGTGATGGGCCAATCCGGCAATTATCTCACGCTGGTACTGGAGACAGAGTCCAACAGCGAGATGAAAGAACTGTTCGACTCGCTGCTGGAAATACCCGGCGTGGTCATGGCCAATCTGGCCTATTACAACGAAGAAGATGTCTGAACAAAACCGGAATTCGTAAATCGTAAATTGTAAATCGGAAGACACTTGCAATAGATAAGGAGAGTCCATGAGTTTATCCAGACGAGAATTTATCAGGAACTGCGCAGCCGCGGCAGCTTATGCCTCCCTGCCGATTGGGCTGAGTCGATGCGGCAATGAAACATCTGCTTCTTCTTCGCCCGCAGCCCTGGACCCGAATTTGAGCTGGGATAAAGCGCCATGCCGGTTTTGCGGCACCGGTTGCGGCGTGATGGTCGGCGTCAAAGACGGCAAGATCGTGGCGGTTGAAGGCGACCAACTAAATCCGGTCAACAAAGGGTTGCTGTGCATCAAGGGATACAGTCTGCCGGGCATTCTTTACGGCGCCGACCGGCTGACCACGCCGCAAATCCGCAGCAACGGTACGCTGAAGCAGGCAAGCTGGGATGAAGCGCTGGACCTGATAGCCGGAAAATACCAGGAGGCGCTCGCGCAATCAGGACCGGAATCGGTTGCCATTTACGGTTCCGGGCAATGGACGGTGACGGATGGTTACGCTGCGCTCAAATGGTTCAAAGCTGGCATCGGCTCCAACAATGTCGAGGCCAATGCGCGGTTGTGCATGGCCAGCGCCGTGACCGGCTTTATGACAACCTTCGGCGCCGACGAGCCCATGGGCTGCTATGATGATTTCGAGAAAGGGGATGCGTTTGTGCTCTGGGGCAACAACATGGCTGAGATGCACCCGGTGCTGTTCTCGCGTATTCTGGAGCGCAGGCGAAAAGCCTCCTGGGTGCAAATCATCGACCTGGCCACGCGGCGGACGCCAACCACAGAGTGGGCCGACATGCATCTCTCCATGGCGCCGCAGTCGGACCTTGCCATCGCCAACGCCATCGCGCGTCACATCATCAACACGGAAAGATACGACAAGAATTTTGTGAACGCGCATACGGTATTCAGGCGCGGCAAGGAGAATATCGGCTATGGGCTGGAGGACAATTTCAGTTTCAAGGATGATCCCAGGCCCATGACATTCGATGAATACAAAGCGTATGTGCAGAAATACACCTTCGAGCATGTAGCAGAGATTTCAGGCATTCCGGCCGGCAAACTGAGGCAGCTTGCCGAGGTCTATGCCGACAAGTTTACCAAGGTCGTTTCGCTCTGGTGCATGGGCATGAATCAACACAATCGCGGCACCTGGATCAACAATCTGGTCTACAATCTGCACTTGCTGACCGGCAAGATTTGCGAGCAGGGCAACAATCCGCTTTCGCTGACCGGGCAGCCGAGCGCCTGCGGTACTGTGCGTGAGGTGGGCACGCTGGCGCATCGTCTGCCATCAGACATGGTGGTGATGAACGAAGCGCACCGGCAAAAGGCAGCCGAAATCTGGGGTGTGCCGGTCGAAAGTATTAACTCCAAGCCCGGCTACAACACCGTCGAGATGTTCCGTGCTTTTGATCGCGGCGATATCCGGGTGCTCTGGACGCAGACCACCAACCCCATGGTATCGATGCCTAATCTGAACCGCTATCGCGCCGGCGCCCAAAAAGATGGTCGCTTTCTTGTGGTTTCCGACGTCTATCCCACACCGACGACGGAAGTTGCAGACGTTATTCTGCCTGCCGCAATGTGGGTAGAACGGGAGGGATTCTTCGGCAATACCGAACGCCGAACCCAACACTGGAAAAAGATGGTGGAACCACCCGGCGAGGCAAAACCGGACGTCTGGCAAACCATCGAAGTGGCGAAGCGTATGGGATATGGCGAGCTGTTTGCCTACGGCGAGGATTCGTACGAAAGAGAGCTTTTTGAAGAATACCGCAAATTCACTCTGGGTACAGGCCACGATCTGGGCACGTACGAACAATATCTACAGACGCGCGGCTTGCGCTGGCCTGTCGTCGATGGTGAAGAGACGCCATACCGCTACACAGCGAAGTTCGATCCGTACGTTCCCGAGGGTGAAGAGATCTCGTTCTATTCTAACTATAAGACTGATGGCCGGGCAATTATCTGGGCGCGACCGTATGAGCCGGCGCCGGAAGTGCCGGACAAAGACTATCCGTTTTGGCTCACTACCGGACGTGTGCTGGAGCACTGGCACACCGGTAGCATGACCCGGCGTGTGCCGCACTTGCATCGCGCCGTACCCAAAGCCTATCTGGAAATGAACCCGGACGATGCCGCGGAAATGGGTATTCAGAATGGGGAGAAAGTTCGCATCACCTCGCGCCGCGGGCAAATCGAGCTTGAGGTTGTGCTCGATGGCAGGGGCAAACCCCGGCGTGGCTCGGTTTTCGTGCCGTTCTTTGACGAGTCCAAACTCATAAACGACGTCACTCTGGACTCCTATTGTCCCATCTCAAAAGAGCCGGATTACAAGAAGTGTGCGGTCAGGATAGATAAGTTGAGGGCGAGCTAAGGTTGGCGAACAGCGGTGAATCTAAAATACCGATTCACCTGATTTCGAAAGATGACTGTCATTCGAATTTCAAGAACTTGAACACAATCCATTCAGGCGAAGGAATTGCAGCATGAGCTTTTCACATATCCTCATTTTGATAATTGGCGCCTCAATGGCCGCGTGCGGCTATGACAACGACAGCCAAATGTATGGCAAATTCACCCGCGCCGAGCTGCGCTACTATGCTTACGCGCCGCCACTGATTCCGCACGACGTGGTCAATCCTCAATGTTTGGATTGTCACGAGCAGGGGCTGGTGGTCGATGGCTACAAGGCGCCGGTCACACCGCATCCGCAGTTAGCGAATTGCCAGCAGTGTCACATACGCGCTGATCAGGAGATCAAACCCTTCAAAGCGAACACGTTTGTCGGTCTGCAAGAACGGGAGACGCTCGAGAAACCTCAGCCCGCCGGACCGCCATTGATTCCGCATCGCGTTTTCATGCGCGAGGATTGCCTGACATGCCATGATGACCCAAGCCGGGATGAGATCATTCAGACCACGCATCCGGAACGCTTGAACTGTACGCAATGCCATGTTGAACAGGACGCACAGGTCGCGTTGTTTCGTGAGAATACGAACGCGCCAGGATATTAGCAGAGGAATGTAGCGCAGTCATCCACCCGATGGCTCCAAGCCATCGGATGGATCGTCACGCAACTAGAGACTGGCCGAACAACTTCTCATACTTTTTTGCCCTCATCTCAAACAGGGCCTTTCGCGATAAGGGTGTCCCCCATTCATCAAATTGGCTCAACACTTTTCCGCAGACGGTGGCTGCCTGCAGCTCATCAATCGCCGTGAAATACCGGCACAGGACAGCATAGAAAGTCATAACCTCACTGATGTGGAATTCATCGCGATCGGGGTAGAGCAATTTCAACTCGAACGTATTGTCAAACACTTCCGATATTTCTTCGTATGCTCTTCTTCTAAATAGAAGATGGGCGTAATTGCAACGGGCAAACAGATAATCAGGAAACTTTTTCCACGTCTGCTCAATAAGCTGTTCTGCTGCCTGCGTTTCGCCTACTATTTGAAGCGCATTCGCCAGATAATTATAGTAGATAGGATTGCCGGGAAATTTCTCGATCAGAGGTTTTAGTTCACGAATCGCTTTGCGCACCTTGCGAACTTTCCCGGAAGTGACCATGTTGTGCAATTTCTCAGGCGTCTTTTCATCTTCCCCGGGACTAAAGTAATCGAATTTCACCCCATCGAAGCTGATTCTGTATTCCTGTAACTTGAGATGTTGCGGTGAGATTTCAGCTCGATTCTGTTGGCCAAATTGTTGTTCGTACAAATCGTCGATGATTTGCAGGGGGTCACCATCAGGATGGGTATACTCTTTTTCTTCAAAATCCTCGTATTCTGTCATATCGTCGTTCATATCTGGATCTTCGAGATCATCCAGGTAAATCACTTTATAATCGGCCCCGGTCATTTCCAGTCTGGAAATGATATGCCTGGGCGCTTCTTCGTATGTGGTAACAATGCAAGGAATGCCATCTTCGCCGAGTTCGATATCCTGCGATTCGATATCTGCGGCCGCATCTTCCAGGAGATACTGTGTCACCTGAAAATCCTTGTGAGGCTGCAAACCATGTTTTTCTGCGAATGCCAAAGCACCATAAATAACATTATGAACCAGCGTGTACTCACAAGACTTCATGAATACTTGCCGGTTTAATTCCTCACGAACCTGTTCATATTCCGGCTGAAGCAGGTTAAAAGCAAAATCTGTCTCAGATACTCCGGTACAAGACAAGTCGACTCCGTAAACGGCACATGTGATGTGACCGTTTGCATGTTGCCTGGCCACGACTATTGTCGCGTATTTTGCCTCATCCCAACCATCGGAGATAAGACACTCATAAATGGGCAACTGACGAGCTTTTTTCTTTATGTAGTTTTTTGGTGAGAGAGGTCCTGGACGGCTCTTCTTCCTATATTTCTTCTTCCCCATGCTCCCTCCTTGCAGGTTTGGCTCTGCGGAACTTTGTTTAAGGTAACAAATCGAAGCTAGAAATCAAGATGTTTCTGGAGTGTAACAAGGGTTGGCAGAATGGATACCGAACTTCCCTGCAAGCCTTAATTCTTGAGTCCGTGTTTTTTCATAGTGTTGGCACAAACACTGTGGGGATGCGCTTGCTTCCAGAGGAGAGATAGGAGACCATTGTCAGAAAAGGGTCTACAGGTCAACCGTCTCTCCTCTGTCTTATGAAGTCAAGTTGAGGGAAAACTGGAGGGCGCTTCTGTAGGAGCAGAAAAGAGAATTCAGGCGACCGCCTTCAATTCCGGTTGTGGCTGCCACGCGCATGCTTGCGTTTGCGGTTTCAATTTGAAGAGAATCACGGTTCCCACTAAGTCACCAACTCGATCAAACAGCGGCGCTCCGGTCACCGCGGCGCGGACAGACAGGCGATGGTTCAGATGGATGCGGCGGTCAAAATTTACACCGACGAGCAAGCCGCGTCGGAACAACTCTTCCCATTGGGATTCAGCTTCCTTGTCCTCATCATCATCCAGTCTAATGAGCGTCTCAAGTGGCAGATTTGCCCCAGCAATTCTGTCTGCAAGAAAGGAATCTCTGGCGCATGAGTTCATGTAGATGATTTTCATGTTGAGGTTGACAGCAATAACGGGACCGTCATGCTGCTGCAGCATGGAAGCGAAGCTTTCCATAAGGTGGTAGTTGTTAGCTTCCAGAAACTGCCTGATTTCAAGCTGCTTTGGTTGCTGACATAGCAATGACCGCATATCCCCATGACTCGAACCGGTGGTAAAGCTTAGATTTGCTGACACGACGAACCTCCTTATTGACTGATTACTGCAAGACGGCTACTCAATGTTTTTAACAAAGAGCTAACCCCCACAACATACAATCCATCTTTTTTCTTCCCGCTGCCGTTTTTTTACCGCGATGATCCAGCACTTGCTTTGTGGATAAAGATGCAGGCGGGATACATTTCGTCTCCCGCCTGTTGCTGAATGAATTGTTTGGGGTTACTTTATGTTGACTTCGATTTCTTTCGGCTTGACCTCTTCCGCTTTAGGCAAGGTCACTGAAAGCACGCCGTTGGTGAAATCAGCAGATATTTTGTCGGAAAGAATTTGCGAAGTTAAGCGGAAGCTGCGTTCGAACTTGCCGTAGCCTCTTTCGACACGATGATAACTGATGTCATCTTTGTTGGCGAAGCTTGACTTCTTCTCACCAGAAATGACCAGCAAGCCATCGTCATAGCGCACTTTGATGTCATTTCGGCTCATGCCCGGCAACTCGATGTGGAGATAATAGTTGTCGCGGTCTTCACTGATGTCAGCGACCGGAGTCCATGTACCTTGAAACAGAGAAGTTTGACGCGTTTCACCGTTTCTGAACACGCTGTCGACGAAGCGATTCATCTCTTCGGTGATACTGAGCAAATCACGACTCGGATTCCAACGTGTTAAGGCAGTCATAGAAACCTCCGTAGGTTAATGGTTCAAGGATTAAGACCTGAGATACAGAAACAAGTGCCGTTGTTTTCGTTTTTCTTCAGCGTTGCAAAGCGTGTGCCACTTAGTCCAGATTTGCTTTTAAATGTTTGGTTTAAAAAGAACTTACATTCATATTCGTGCTGCCAGAACGCTTGCAATCTTGACAGCCTGATTATGCCAAGATTGCAAGTTAGTTTGTCAATTTGATAGGTGCATCAGAAGGATGAGGCGACCGGATGGATGGCTGGCGTTCTGACCAGCTCCGAAATATTATAACTCAATCCCGGTGCTTAGTATTTGTCAAATGGGGAACTGAAAGTACCGCTTCTGCCCAGAGTTTTCTTTCTGAAATACTCAGCGGGCTTGCGATTTTGACTTGAATGGCAAACAAAATGTCAGTACTGTAGCCTCAGGTTATTTTCAATTTTAGAAAGGAATCCAATCCGATGTTTATCGGCGAGCTATCGCAACAAACGGGCGTCTCCAGGGAGACCATCCGCTATTATGAGCAGCGCGGCCTCCTGCAACCGCGCACGCGCAGGCAGAGTCGCTATCGGGAGTATTCCGAGGAGCATGTGCGGCTGCTGCGATTCATACTGCGGTTAAAAGGACTTGGGTTTACGCTCAAAGAAATCAAACACATCTTGCAGGCGTGGCAGGAGCAGGAGTATTCCTGCGGACAGGCGCGCGAGATCATCGAGCGCAAAATTGGCGTACTAGAGCGGGAGATCGAATGCATGCGGCAATACACGCGCGACCTGCAAGATTTGCGCAATCAGTGCGAACAGGCGCGCGCTGCCGACAGGTGCGCCAGCTTCGAGAAACTCTGGCATGCATGTTGATGATCTTGGTTTGCATGCATTCTACCGCACATCGTAGCGCAGGAATCGCACGTAGGCCATGGCAAACGCCAGTAATGCATACAGCGTCAGCAATCCCCAATCCACCACTAAGGCCGCTACCACTTCAGGCAGGCGCGCCGCTGGCGCCTGAAACCTCGGCATGTCGCTGATGTCAAGTTTTCCGCTATCGCGTCCAACCGAGATATTCATACCGGCTTCGCTGTCGACCATGACCCGAATGCCCCCGGAATCGCCGCTCTCCTGCTGCTTCTTTTTTGCATAATCTATAAAACGAGCGCGATAAGATTGCATGGCAGCGCTGTACCGCGCCTTCAAATCGATATTTGTGCTGGCCAAATTCATGGCGCTAAGCTGATATGCGGACGCTGGTGAGAACCGCGAGAGCGTGAAGGCCAGGCGCTCCATCTCTGCTTTTCGGTTGCGCAAGTCCTCCTGCACGCGCTGCTGAAACGCATCGATCTTGTCCTGTACTTCCGAGCGGGCAGCCTCATCTTCTTCCATCCATTGCCAGAGATTGGCATCCCGATAAGCAGCGCGCTCATTCTCGCTCATACCTTGCATTTCTGCACTGCGCGCCTGCCAGCGCCGTGCCAGCGTCTGCTCATATTGCTGCCACTGGTCATTCGCATAAGCATCCTGCCGCCCTGCAATCTCCGCTGCGGCAGGCACTTTGATGAGCTGACCGGCAGCCATAACCGCGGCGCGCGGAATGATCAGGATGATCAGAACCCACGCGACCAGCAAGACAAGAAAGGAGACAGCAGCATGCCGGGTGCACGTGGATACGAGCAGGCCGATGGCCAGGAAGCAGGTGAAATAGAGAATTGAGCTTCCCATAAGAAGCGCCAGTTCGGTCCAGTGCGCGGAAGTAAGGGGCACGCCATACAAATTCACCAGCAGCAGGCTCAGCAGCACCGGAATCGCCAGCGGCGCAGTCAAAGCAAGCCAGGCGCCGGTGAATTTCGCCAGGATGTATTGCGTGCGTGGCAGCGCATTTGCAAAGATCAGCTTAAGCGTGCCATGTTCACGCTCGCCACTGATAGCGTCATACGTAAACAGGATTGCAAACAACGACAACACAACCTTGACGATGAAGGCAAGATCAATAAACCGGAACACGGCGAAAATCGTATCCTCGGAATAGACGCTGTTGGTCAGCTTCACGCCGCTGTCACGCTCGATATCTGCAAAGCGGCCGATATCGTGATGCACGCCGGAAACAAATAATTGCATGGGGTTCGGCTTGCGATAGACGCGCGCACTCATGCCGGCGTAGGAGGCTGCCTCCTGCAACGCTTGTTCCGACAAGCTGCTGCCCGCCTCGTATTGCTGCACAGCAGAACGATATTCCCACACGCCAACCAGAACACTGACCACGAGCAAAACCGAACAAACAGAGAAGGTGGCAAAGAATCTGGGGCTGAGTAATATAGATTTTAATTCTTTTTCAAGCAGGACACGAAACATGGTGACTCCTTTGCAGTGATCGGGTGATCGAGTCGCTGGCAACGCCGCCGGATATCCGCAACCGCATTACCGCAAATCGTAGCGCATGAACCGCACAAAGGCGCTGCTGAAGAAGATCAGATTAAACAAGAGCAGCAGGCCCATTTCCGGCAGTGCATCTTGCAGGCCGGCACGCACAGAGAGATCATCATAGTCAAATTCAGGTAGCTCGCGCGGATCGATGGGCTGGCGCGCTTCATTGTCATCCGTACGGAACCTCATCTGGCGGCCGTCTACGGCCATGCCTGTTTTTTCGAGCATGAAAGCTGCGTAGCTTTTCTGATAGGCTTGCGCTTCAGCCAGGAAGTGCGCCTTCAAATCGATGCCATTGCCGGCGAGCTCATCTGCAGCCAGGGCAAAGGTCGCAGCAGGACTCAAACGGGCCAGCCCAAACGCCAGTCGCTCCTGTTCCTGCTGTTTGTTGCGCCGGACTTCGTTCAACTGGCGCGCCAGAGCTTGCATTTTCTCATAACGCCTATCCGAAAGCTCCTGCATAAACTCTTGAAACTCGCGCATCATGGCATCGACATCCTGCCGTTGCGCAGGTTGGAAGCCGGTCAATTTGCTGCGGTCTTCCTGCCAGAGTTGTCGCCGCAGCTTGCTTTTTTGCGCTGCCATCTCATCTGCCGTCGGCACGTCCACGCTGCGGCCGGCGATGAGTACCGAGATTCGCGGAATAATGAGAACGATAAATATCCAGATGATGAGCAGACTCAGAAAGGCGGGTACCGAGCGCGAAGTCAGAGTAGACACCAGAATCGCAAGCGTCAAAAAAGCGCCGAAATAGAGCATACCTGCCAACACAACCAGCGCGAGCCGCAGCCACTCATCGCCGGAAAGATGCAAGCCGGCCAGTGGCAAGATCAGACAGCCGAGCAAAATTGCCAGGAGCAGCGGCACTGCAATGGCAACAAAGGCGCCAATGAGCTTACCCAGAATGAATGTCGTTCGGGGGATGGCGTTGGAAAAGACCAGTCGTAATGTGCCGCGTTCTTTCTCGCCGTTGATGGCGTCATAACCAAACAGGATTGCAAACAGCGACAGCACAATCTGAAAGATGAAATTTAAATCCAAAAAGCGAAAAACAGCATAAACTGGCTCATTGCCGTAGCGGCTATCCGTGGTCGACAGCTCGCCGCGGCCGACGACTTCAATCGTACGGCCGATGTCATTGCAAACGCCAGAAACCAGCGCTTCCAATGGCCGAGGCGGCAAGAACACGCGGTGCCGTTCGACCTGAAGCCAGTCTGTCAGGCCCGCCATTTGGCGCAAATTGGCGGCTCGCGCCGCTTCATATTGCTCCAGACGCAAAAGATGGTTACGCGCTCCGGTGAAAAACGCCAGCAGAATCAAAACAGCACACGCCGCGAACGTCACCACAAACCTGGTCGAGCCGATGATGTCACGCAGCTCTTTTTCGATGATGAGTTTGAGCATATTGTTCCTCAGCTTTAGCTTTCTAACCACGCTCTGAGATTGTCATGCCCGCATGTTGCCAGCGGGCATCCGGCTGTGGCTAAAGTATTTCTTGACAAGACCTCGATTTCATACCCTGAACCGTGGCTCGCCAGATCATGTCTGGCCTGCCATGTAGTTCATATATAACTCCTCCAGATTCTCGCTCTCCAGCTCGGCCCGGCTCTTCTGCATGACCAAACGACCCTGCTTCATGATGCCGATGTGGTCGGCGACCTCCTTTGCCCGAAAAACGTCATGAGTCGACATCAGAATGGCTTTGCCTTCGTGGCGCAGCGTGTCAAGCAGGCGCATGAATTCATATCCTGCCTTTGGGTCCAGGCCTGAAGTTGGCTCATCGAGCAAGATGGCCGGTGCATCCTTCAGAATCGCAATGGCGATGCCGCACTTCTGGCGCATACCTTTTGAGAAACCGCGCAGCCTTTTGTCATGCGCGTCATCCTGCAACCCGACGCGACGCAGCACTTCGCGATAGTCCTGCCGTGTGTAGTCATGCATGCCGCCAAGTCGGGCAAAAAAGTCAAGATTCTGCAGGGCAGTGAAATTGGGATACAACATGACGTTCTCAGACACAAATGCCAGCCTGGCCTTGGCCGCCAGCGGGTCGTGGTGCGTCGCAATGCCCTCAACCAGCGCCCGGCCAGACGTGGGTTCAATGAAATTGAAGAAAATATTGATAGCCGTGGTCTTGCCGGCGCCATTGGCGCCAAGCATAGCGTAGACTTGTCCCGCATGGACGGCAAAGGTGACATTGTCGAGCGCCAGCACACCGTCTTCGTAGCGCTTGCTGAGATTCTCAGCTTGCAGCATGGCGGCGCCGGTTTTTGGATTTTGCATAGTCAATGACTCCATGGTCTTAATGGTCGGCACTTCGATTTCATCCGGGTCGGCCCAGGTTGATGATTTGCGCGATGAAGTCGCGTTACGTTCGGTGCACGGGCATCACCGTTTTGAGAGTTTCATGCCATAAATCACGATGCCCATCACCAGACCCACGATCAGGAAGATGATGATTGCAGTGCCAAAGATGTTTGCCTCAGGCTGCACCTCAATGGTGACAATCTTGTCCTCGCCGTTGATGGGCCGGTCGTCTGAAAGTGAGCTGGTGCGGATGCGCACCTCATAGCGTCCGACAGCAACGTTTGCTGGCGGCGTAAAGCGAAAATCAACGCGCTGCTCCTCAGAGATATCGAGCGTCGGCAGCAGCTCCGGGTCGACTGCATCGCGCCAGTCCAGCGGCAGGTCTGTTTTGATTTCGACATTGTTGAGCCTGCGGCTGCCTTCGTTTATCAGCTTGAGGTGCATATCTACGCTTTCATCCGGCTTGATGGCATAGTATAGCTGTGGGGCCCGCACCAGCAATTTGCCGACGCCGCGCGGTACCAGCTCAAGCTTGACGTAGCCCACATGCAGCGCCTGGATCTCGTCCTCCGTCCAGGTGCGCGTCATATCTGTTGGCAACGCTTCATTGCCATCCTGCGGCAGTGCGAGTACGTAGAACGGAATCGGCCGGTCCATGACCACGTCTTGCGTGGGCCGGTCCGGCAAATAGATTTGCAGCGCGGCTTGCCGCGTATTCGTGCTCTCGGTGAACTTAAACTGGCTCAACCGGGCGTCGCTGCCCGGATCCGTGAAGTAGCGGTTGATCTGTGGCGGCAGGTTCACAACCCCCAGCCTGAACGTATTGGTCTCGCCGCTAAACAGCTCCAGCGTCAGATCATAGGATGCGGAGCCGCCCAGCTCGACTTCCTGGGAAAACTGCCTGGACTGCACGAGCACTTTGTTGGCTGTGGCATCTTTTTGCAAATAGATCTTGGGCGAGCGTTGCGCGCCATTGCCATAAACCAGGTTAACCGTTACAGCATCCAGATCCTGTAACAGCTCGAAATCGAGCTCCTGCGGCTGGTCGTATTGCAACCTTTCGATTTTAGCCTCATACGGCTGGCTGATGATGGCGCTCTCATCGATGAGCAACGAAACGTAGACATCGTGCACAACATCGGGTTGCAGGCTGCGGAACAATTCGTCATCAACTTGCACGAGATGCCTGAATTCAGCGCCGCCCTGTGAGGTGTTCTGAAGCTTAAGGCGCACGTGCTTGCTGCCGTCGTCGTCCTGATATTTGACCGCTTTGACCACGGTAACATATTGGCGCTCGAACAGCACAGCCAGCAGCGATTGCTGGTAATTCACCTCCGCGTCGGCAAAAGACCGGCGGGCCTTTGCCAGCTCGAGTTCAGAGATCAGGTCCTTCTCGAATAGTTCCTGCTGCCGCTGATACTCCGCGTAAGCATACTCATACCCTTCCTTCGCGCGCTTCAAACCGAGCAGGCGATATTCGTCATCCCGCTGATTGAACGGTACGCCCGTTTGCGCCAGACCGGCTGTGGCCGCCAGCATTATCAAAACCATTGCGATCTTGCCGGCGAATCGTCTTTTTATCATTCTTGCTGCCCAGGTCAAGTTCATGTCACACCATAGTCTCCTCTTCGAAAATTCAGCTTCAGCGTTCAATCCGTACCCGGCCGCTCACGTCCGGCTTCCTGAACCAGAACTCTTTTTTCTGCTCGTCTCTTCGAAAAGTGACGGTGACTTTTGCACCCGTGTTCAGCCTGCTGTACATTTCAAAAAAATGCTCGAGGTTGCGGATTTTGCGCCCGTTCAAACTTAGGAAGGCATCGCCTTCTTCGAGAATCTCGCCCTCCAGAATCTCAGCATCATACAGAATTTGCCTGACGGTGACCACGCTGTCGGATTGTGTTAGCAGCAAGCCTGTTCCCATCCAGGGCCGGCTGCTATCCTCTGTGGTGACGGTCTGAATCATCAGGCCAGAATCCGGCAATATCTCAGGGTCTGCTTTTTTGAAGGAGATTATCCTGAACTGGTCATCGCGCCGCAAACCCAGCTTTATCTCGGCTCCCACTTTCAGTTCCTGATAACTTGTCTCAAACTCTGCCACGGATTTTACGCGTTGTCTGTTCACCATGAGAATCTCATCGCCTTCCTGCAGTTGAATTTCTGCATAACCATCCGGACGGCTCTCATGCGGTAAGACGGTGAGGACGCTAACGGTATCATTTTCGCTGGTGAGAATCGTTTGCAGCTCTTTGATATGGTGGACGCCGTCAGCGCCCGCTTCAAGCATCAAAGCGCGTGCTTGCTGAGCATGGGCAAAGCTATTGCTTAACAACATCATGGCCATAACGGCCAGGGCAGGAACACTCTTCATTCTCGTTTCTCCTGTGCTTAACTGAATGACTCATACCTTAATGAACGGGCATAAGATATCAATTTGTCTTGATCTGATGAAGTTAAAGAGTGTTAGGAGATGTTAAAGAGTGTTAAGAGAACAGTGTTTTCGTCAAATCAGGACGTGACTTTTGAAACCAATGAATATTTCAGGATAGAAAAATCGGGGAAGGATGACCGCCCACGTTGGCGACCCGGGCCATCGCAATTGAAACTTTCTGAACTCTAAAAAATCTGATGTGACCACTCGATCGCTTTAAAGAACAACACCGGCACCTTGGTTTCCTTGATGGCCAGCGCTTCGGTGCGTTCGGCAAACAGCCGCCAGGCGCCATTTTCATAGGCCTGCACCAGCTCATAGATTTTGCGGAACACGTTGTCTTCATTATCGAGCAAGGCATCCTTTATCGCTTTTGAAATGGGAAGGTTCTCCAGAATCTCTTCCAGACGCAAATCGAGAAAACCATCGAGCAGAGAAAACAGGCCCATGAGAAATGCTTCCGATGCTCTGTTGTTCAGGCCGACTTCTTCAGCAAGGAGCTCGCAGAAACGGGCGCGCACGATAGAGATGATAACCAGCTCTTCCGGCTTGTCCTTGCCGAGCTCGTAGAGCGAGACTTGAGACAGCCATTTGCGGATATTAACCAGGCCAAGCAAGGACAGGGCATACTTGATCGAGTGTATCTTGTTTGGGAAACCGAAGTAGGCCGAATTAATATATTTCAACAACCGATATGAGAGCGAAACATCGCGTTTGATGATGTCTGAAAGACGGTCAAAGCGTACATCCGGATCGTTGATCTCCTGCAACAGCAGCAGATGATTCATTTTTGAAAACGGCACGTCCTTGTTTTCACGGAAGTTCGGCTTGATATAGAAGGCGCCCTGGAAATAATTGAACCCCATTTCGAACGCTTGACTCAGGGACTCAATCACATCGACGTTGTAGGCCAGGAAACGCACTTTGCTTGTCTGATACTGTTGAATGATCTCCTGCCGCTGCTCCGGAGCAACGCGACGATAATCGATCTTGATGAAGTCAAGCAGATCGGCGCACTCTTGCGGCAGGGAATCAACATCAAAGGCATCGACCGCAAAACGGTGGCCGCGATGTTTGAGCCGTTCATAGGTAGAAATTGTTTCTTCCGTAAAGCCGCCATTGCGCTCGATCTCGATGATGGTGGCATCGGCAGCAAAGTCTTTGAGTAAATGTTGCGTCAACATCTCACGGCTGAAATTGATAAATGCCCACTTGCCACGGGTTAATGTACTAATGTTCGATGAAAGGAAGTTAAGCGCTACCGATGAATAGAGGGATTCATCCCACTCGTGATGACGATACAAGCAATCCAGATCTGAACGCAAGAGTAATTCATAGCCCGCGACGTTCTGTGCGCGGTTAAAGATTGGTTGCCGGGCCAAGAAGATTTCCATAGCTGCCATGCCGTGTTGTAATTAAACAGTCATTGTTTTATCACCTTGATTATCGACGGATTAGGGATGGCCTTGAACAATACAGCTATGGGATTAAATACGATGAGCGCTGCCTCCGGGGATGAGTCGGGCTGCGTTTTCATCCGTCCCTGACGGGACTTGGGTGCTGGTTGCTTGCAAATCCCAGGCGTGAACCCCTGGGCAATTTTCGGGCGTCCCTGACGGGACTGGGTGCTCGCTTGCGTTACAAATTGGCTGCCGCATCGAACAACGTCCCGACCGGGACGGATCGAAAGTAACCCACCGATTTATCGGTGGGGAGAAAGGCGCCCTGACCATGAAGTCCCGCAAGGGACGGATGAAATTGACTATAACAGGAGCCAGAGGGAGCACCTTCGGGGATGAGTCGGGCTGCGTTTTTCATCCGTCCCTGACGGGACTTGAGTGCTGGTTGCTTCCAAATCCCAGGGGTGAACCCCTGGGCAATTTTCGGGGCGTCCCTCTGGCGGGACTGGGTGCTGCTCTGCGCTACAAGTTCGGCTGCCGCATCAAACAACGTCCCGACCGGGACGGATCGAAAGTAACCCACCGATTTATCGGTAGGGAGAAAGGCCGCCTGACCATGGAGTCCCGTAAGGGACGGATGAAATTTGATTATAGCAGGCCGTTCAACCTAAGGCTGTGGAAAGGCAGATTCATGAATATTTCAGGCTCATGACAATCAATTTACTCCACCGTCCACTTTCCTTGAATCTTACCAAACTCTTCACTAATTTCATCCGTTTGTTGACTTCCTTCTCAACTGAAATACCAGGAGATGCGTAATGAAGAAGATTTGCTTGACCCTTGCATTCGCTTTCGTCTTGCTGCAATTTCAATCGGTATACGCCCTCCAGCGCGGCGCCGATAATGAACTCGACTCCAAACTCCTCTCCGGCCTCAAACTGCGCAGCATCGGACCGGCGTTGATGTCAGGCCGGATCATCGATATCGCCATCGACCCGACAAATCGCAATATCTGGTATGTCGCTGCGGCATCCGGCAATGTCTGGAAGACCACCAATGCCGGCACGACCTGGGGGCCGATTTTTGATGACTACGGCTCCTATTCCATCGGCTGCGTGACCGTCGATCCGAACAACCCGCTCGTGGTCTGGGTCGGGACCGGTGAGAACAACAGCCAGCGCAGCGTCGGCTATGGCGACGGCATTTACAAATCCATTGACGGCGGCAAGAAGTTCGAGAATGTCGGTCTGAAACAGTCCGAGCACATCGCAAAGATTCTGATCGATCCGCGCGATTCTGATGTGGTTTACGTGGCAGCTCAGGGCCCGCTCTGGGCGCCCGGCGGCGACCGCGGTCTCTACAAGACCACCGATGGCGGCAAAACCTGGCAGCTTGTGCTGGAAATCAGCGAGAACACCGGCGTCACGGACGTGCATTTCGATCCGCGCGATCCCGACGTGCTTTATGCAGCCGCCTATCAGCGCCGGCGCCACGTCTGGACCCTCATCAATGGCGGTCCGGAATCGGGACTCTACAAGTCAACGGATGCCGGCGAAACCTGGAGGCAAATCAACAAAGGTTTGCCGGAATATGACAAAGGCCGAATCGGACTGGACATCTCGCCGATCAGACCCAATGTCGTCTATGCCATCGTCGAGGCTGCGCGCGACGGCAGCGGTTTTTATCGTTCTGAAGACGGGGGCGAAAACTGGCAGAAGATGAGCGCCTACCTCAGCAGCAGTCCGCAATATTATCAGGAAATTGTTGCCGACCCGCACCAGTTCGACCGCGTCTATTCCCTCGATACCTACACCATGGTGACCGGGGATGGCGGCAAGACCTTCGAGCGCTTCGGCAGGGAGTGGAAGCATGTGGATGACCATGCCATGATTATCGATCCCGAAGACCCGAACCATCTCCTTATTGGCTCTGACGGCGGCCTGTACGAAACCTGGGACCGCGGCCAGAATTATCACTACAAACCCAACCTGCCCCTGACTCAGTTCTATAAGGTGGCCGTCGATAACTCTGAGCCATTTTACTATGTCTATGGCGGCACCCAGGATAACGCCACCCAGGGCGGCCCATCGCGGACACGCAGCGTTCACGGCATCCGTAACAGCGACTGGTTTGTTACGGTGTTTGGCGACGGCTTCGATCCCGCGATCGATCCGGAGAATCCGAACATCGTCTACTCGCAGTGGCAGTATGGCGGCCTGGTTCGCTACGACCGCAGCACCGGCGAGCGCATCGATATCAAGCCGCAGGAAGACCGCGACGGTCCGCCGCTGCGCTGGAACTGGGATTCGGCGCTCATGATCAGCCCGCATTCCAACACGCGTCTTTACTACGGCGCGCAGATTCTGTTTCGCAGCGAAGACCGCGGCGACTCCTGGCGCGCCGTCAGCGGTGATCTCACCCGCAATCTCGACCGCAACCAGCTCGAAGTCATGGGCCGGGTCTGGAGCGTCGATGCTGTGGCCAAGAATCGCTCGACCTCGTTCTACGGCACCATCGTGGCGCTGAGTGAGTCGCCGTTGCAGGAGGACTTGCTTTATGCCGGCACGGATGATGGGCTCATCCAGATTACTGAAAATGGTGGTCAGAGCTGGCGCCGGGTTGAGAAATTCGCTGACGTGCCTGAGTTTTCTTATGTCAACGATATCGAGGCCTCGCTCTTCGACGCCAACGTGGTTTACGCGGCGCTCAACAATCACAAGAGAGGCGACTTCAAACCATACATCGTAAAAAGTACAGACCGCGGCCGCACCTGGAAGCTGATCTCAGGGGACCTGCCGGCGCGCGGCTCGGTCTATACCATCAAGCAGGACCACGTGGATGAGAACCTGCTGTTCTGCGGCGCCGAGTTTGGCGTGTTTTTTACCGTCGATAAAGGTCAGCACTGGGTGCAGCTCGAAGGCGGCATGCCCACCATCGCTGTGCGCGATCTCGAGATCCAGCGCCGCGAAAACGACCTGGTGCTGGCGACCTTCGGGCGCGGCTTCTACATTCTGGATGACTACACGCCGCTGCGCCACCTGAGCCAGCAAACCCTGCGGCAGCCGGCAAAACTCTTTCCCATCAAAAAAGCCTCGATGTACATTCAAACCAATCCGCTCGCCGGAGGGGAAAAAGCCTTTCAGGGCGCAAGCTTTTTTACGGCGCCCAATCCGCCGTTTGGTGCGGTGTTTACCTATTATCTCAAAGACGATCTCCGGACCCGGCGCAGCAAACGGCTGGAGCGTGAGAGCGAGCTGGCAAAAGCCGGCGAGGATGTGCACTATCCCGACTGGGACGCGCTCAAAGCCGAGGACCGCGAAGAAGAACCTGCCATCATCCTGACCGTGCGCGACGCTGACGGCAACACGGTTCGACGCATTAACGGTCCGACAAAAACAGGCATCCATCGCGTGGCCTGGGATTTTCGCTATCCCGGCTTCAGACCGCTGGACCCGGATGAAACAGACGATGACGGCTTCGGGCCGCTGGCATTACCGGGCGTCTACACAGTCAGTATCGACCAGCGCGTGGCTGGCGAGACCACTCAGCTCGTGCCGGCGACGGAGTTCGAAGTCGCGCCCCTCGGCCAACCCTCTTTGCCGCCCGCGGACCGCGACGCCGTGCTTGCGTTTCAGAAGAAGACTGGCGAGCTGCAGCGTGCCGCGTTTGGCGCCAATGAGGCAGCCACGCAAGCTGCCGAACGTATCGGCCACATCAAGAAAGTCATCGATGCCACACCAGCGCTCGATTTCAGCTTTCTCGATGAAACACGGACGCTCGAGTTGCGATTGATGGATCTGCAGGAGCGCCTGACAGGCGATCCAACCAAGTCCAAACGCAACGAGCCGGCCATGCGCGGCATCATGAGCCGTATCAACCAGATCGTGCGCGGCCACTGGTCCGCAACCTACGGCCCGACCGAGACTCACCGCAAGAACTACGAAATCGCCGCCGCCGAGTTTGCAGAGATTGTCGACGACCTGCGCCAGCTCATCGAGGCAGATGTGGTGGACTTAGAGCAGCGACTCGAAGCCGCCGGCGCCCCCTGGACGCCGGGGCGCGGTGTGCCGGAGTGGCAGCCGGCGGAGGAGTGAGTAGATAGTTCATAGTAACGGTGCTTATAAACTCGAAATGTGAATCTCGAAATCCGCACCGGACGCGCAGCATCCCTGGCTGCGTGATCTCAGCCCGTCTTAGATTGACCGTGGCACGTTATGATCCATGTATGTCTGATTGCCATTCAAATCAGTTTTTTCGCCTGCAAGCGCTCGACCGGCGGCGGAGTGAGATAGTTGGAATTTCAGTTTATGTTATGGCGGTTTCAGAGAAAGGTGTTTGGTGATGGTATGTAGGAAATGATCGTTTGCAGCAATTACAAAACAGGACCTCAACATGCAGCTACAACCAATGATTGACTGGTTTCTTGGGCTGGGCAGCAAGTACAACGTCAACCCCATAGTTTTTGGCAGCATCTATGTCGGCGCCATCCCGTTTTTTGCCGCCTCAGTGGCGTGGATCGTGCGCAATTACCGCAGCGGCAAATCCGTTGTTTTGCCCGTCTTGACTGCCGGGTTCTTTTTTGTCTCGGCTTACCTGTATTTGCTGATCGCCGGCCGAAACGTGCCGGCCTGGGTATATGTGCTCGTGGGCGCTTTGCTTATCTTTGGCGGGGTTTCCACCGTCAGAAAAATCAGGAGCAAAGTTCGGGCTGAAATCGTTTGAAGCAGCGCTGGCATGATTTTCCCGTGGCGTTGTCGTTTCCACGCGAAGCGTGGAACGCAGGGACGGACGCTTCGAGTCTTGTTGAGACGGCAGTAAAGCAGAGGGAAGAGCGAATCGACCTGTTACGTTGCACGCAGGCTCACACCAGGTTTCTCTCCTGCGAGCCACTTATTGGACCATTGGCAAATCTGAATCTTCATGGAATTGATTGGGTAATTGTAGGCGGCGAAAGCGGCCGCAATCCCCGCCCAATGCGACCGGGATGGGTTTACCAGATAAAGCAACAGTGCGAGAGAGCCAACCTGCCTTTCTTTTTCAAGCAATGGGGTGGCGCCAACAAGAAGAAAGCCGGGCGGTTGTTGGATGGCCGGGTCTGGGATGAGATGCCAAGGGTGAGTGGGTGTTAGATTATTGCCTCATGATTGTTCAAACCACTTTTCCGAATGGCCTGATTTGCTCGTACTCAGCCTTACGTGCTTTTAGCGTGTCCCACATATCCACGTTGTTTTGCAGACCGATCCAAAATTCCGGGGTTGTATCAAAGAATTTTGAGAGTCGAAAAGCGGTATCGGGCGTGATTGAACGCTTGCCGAGAATGATTTCATTGATTCGTACCCGCGTGACGCCAATAGCATCGGCGAGCTGCTGCTGGGTCATATTCAGAGGTTGCAGGAATTCGAATCTCAATATTTCCCCCGGATGCGTTGGCCGTCTGTTTTTAGGTAACATCTGATCTCCCTCATTTAGTGATACTGCACCAACTCGACGTCAAAAACATCACCGTCCTCGAACTTGAAACACAAGTATCTTTCACTGGGTGAGATACCTTCCCT
>CAZVSL010000018.1:0-7536 GCA_964629935.1 uncultured Calditrichaceae bacterium
ATGCCGTTCTTTTCTTTGGCATAACCAAATCCGTCGCTGCCGATAACCACACCGCCGTGGCCATCCTTCATGGTGCAGCCCTGGACGATGATGTTTTCGCTGGGCGTATTGACGCGCCGGCCATCGGCGTTGCGCCCGGATTTTATGGCAATGCAGTCGTCGCCGGTATCAAAATAACAATCCTTGATCAATACATTTTTAGAAGACTCGGGATTACAGCCATCGTTGTTCGGGCCATGGCTGATCACGGTGACATTTTGCACGGTGACGTTCTCGCACAGTACAGGATGCACCACCCACATCGGAGAGCGCCTGATGGTCACACCCTCTATCAAGACGTTCTTGCACTCATAGGGTTGAATGAAATTGGGACGCAAGTAACAGCCCTCGCCGAAGACGCGTTGATCTACGGCCACGCCATCCTCAGCCATGCGAAAGAGTCGCTCGACATCGGCGTCGCCATTGGGCTCGCCTTCGTTCCAGCCATACTCCTTCCTACCTTTCCATGCCCACCAGGTATCAACGCCGGCCTGACCGTCCAGTGTGCCGCCGCCCGTAATGGCGATGTTCTGTTGCTGGTAGGCATAGATAAACGGTGAGTAATTCAGGCACTCCACGCCCTCAAACCTGGTGTGAACCACCGGCAAATACTTTTTGCTATCACGGCTAAACAAAACCGTGGCATTCTTGCGGACGTGGAGATTGACATTGCTTTTGAGGTGGATGGCGCCGGTTAGAAAGTTGCCTTCCGGCACGACAACGCGCCCGCCTCCGGCCTCATGGCAGGCAGCGATGGCTTGCCTGAACGCTTCGGTGCAATCCGTTTCGCCGTCGCCGATGGCGCCGAAGTCAGTTATGACAAAATCTTGCGCCGGGAAAGCAGGCGGTGCAATTTGCTCCAGTATGCCGGGCACCTGCTCCCAGGCCGTGTTCAGTTCTGAAGATGACGATGTCTCACAGGAAAGTGAGACCAGGGCTACGGCCAGCATCAGCAGGCAACAGCCGCTTGTAATTGGTTTCGACTTCTTAACCTTTATTGGATTCACAATAACAGCTCACAAGTTTTAGTGATGTGTTCAGTTGTACTTTGCTGATAACGTTCAGGTAGCAATCCTCGCACACTGAATCTATGAACCGTCCGGCGTCTGCTCCATCTCTACACTTGCCATGAGAAAAGGGCCCAAACCCTTGCCGTCATTCGCAACCCGCGGTTCCTGGTAGACATAATATTCATAGGAACCATCGCGGCCATAGCCCAGGCCGGCGCTCTTGCAGATTTGGGTCAAATTAAGCGCGCCATCCGGATTCTCCGTGACGAATTGCTCGAGAATACCCTGATACCCCTTTTGGGCCGCTTCGTGATAGCGAGGAGCAAGATAGTCGAGCCGCGCGCCTTTGGCGAGCGCGTACACGAACATGCAGGAGGCAGATGCTTCAATGTAGTTGCCTTCGCGGCCCGGCTGGTCCAGAATCTGCCACCACACCCCTGCCGTGTCATCTTGTACCTTTGCCACTGCTTCGGCCAGACGCTGCAAGATGGCAATCAGCTTGCTTCTGCCGGCGTGGTCTGCCGGCAGAAAGTCCAGCACATCCACCAGCGCCATGGCGTACCAGCCGATGGCGCGCCCCCAGAAAAAACGGGAAAGGCCGGTTTCAGGATCAGCCCACTCCTGTTGTTTCTTTTCATCCCAGGCATGATATAACAACCCTGTTTTCGGGTCACGAGTGTGCTTCTCGATCAGGACAAACTGCTTCACGACGTCATCAAAAGCAGCCGGTTCGTTAAACAGCTTGCCATACTCGGCATAGAAAGGAGCGCCCATATACAGGCCGTCCAGCCACATCTGATAGGGATATCTCTGCTTGTGCCAGAAGCCGTCCTGGCTGTTGCGGGGCTGTTCGCGCAACTGCCGGCGCAACAGGTCTGCCGCCTGTTTGTACTTTTCGGCGCCGGTTTCCTTGTAGAGTAACAGCAGCATCCTGCCCTGGTTGATTTCATCGATATTGTAGTTGCCCAGCTTGTAATCCTCGATGGCGCCTTCCGGTGTGACCACGCTGTCGACCGTGGCTTTGATGTATTCAAAATAGCGCTCATCGCCGGTGGCGCGCCACACTGCCTCGAAGCCTCTGAGTACCGTGCCTGTTACGTAGTCCCAATCGTCATAGACTTGCGGGTTGCGTGTCATAATGGATTCGGCCATACGAACGGACCACCTCTGTTTAGGGGATTCGTGCTTTGCAGCGCAGCTCAATTCGGAAAGACACAGAATTGCACCGACGCCCCAAAGCAGGCAACGAAAACCATGAAGGCGGGATATAAACTCGTGCATGTTAGATCATGCTCCTTTGCAGATTGCGTCTATCACCGTAGTCTCCCCTACTTCCACTCTCACCTGAATATTTTTGGTTGCGGTAGTCCTGAGAAAGATGTTCATGACACTTTCACCTCAAATATTTGATTATTTCTAATTTGAGAAACCAATGCATGGGAATCCCTTCGATAATTGCCTGGTCAGCATCTGCCGCAACAGGTGGTCGGATTTTGGAACATGCTACTTGGGGCCCCATGAAATGGCAGGTGGTTGGTCCCGGGCCTGACTGGTTTACATAGCCTCGCTTGTGGAGGCCGATTTCTTAAGAAAGATGACATGACTCATGTCGCTCTTTGAGAATGGATTGTCGTCTAAAGAAAGGCGTCTTGACAATTCAATGATACTTAAAGTTCTTTAAAAATATAAGTCAAAAACCGTTAAGAACTGTCAATAACATTTTTTAACATGATTGTAGGCGCACATTACAAACAATTTGCATTTCAAAAGTTGAATCGATAAATTATGGACAAGTTCAGACAAAACAATAATATTGCATAGCAAATGCTCAGTCCGCCTCTACAAAGAAAGTACCTCGACAAAATATTGGCCAGCAAAGAATTTGAAGGCTCTAAGATCTACAGAGCCTACTTAAGCTACCTGGTGGAGGCGTGCTCGAGCGGCAAGGATGTAAAAGAGACCACCATTGCGATGGATGTATTCGGTAAGGATTCCTCGTTCAATCCGGCCGAGGACACCATCGTGCGTTCACACACCTACAACCTGCGCAAGAAGCTCGAAACCTACTATCTTACCGAAGGCAAAGATGACAGGTACAGACTGAAAATCCCGAAAGGGCATTATGAAGTCACGTTTGTACCGGTCTCACAGGATGGCTCGGTCGCAAGTCGTCTTGCGGCTATTACCAGCAACGGCTTCTATATTCTGGCTATTGTGGCGCTGACAATTCTCAGCGCATACCTCTGGCTGCAACAACGAACTATCGAACGCGAATTGCAGCGATATCAGACCATCGCAAAAGATGATCCTATCTGGCAAGAATACCTGCAGTCTGAGCTGCCGGTCCTGGTCGCACCCGGCGACCACTTTTTCTTCAGTGATTTTAGTGACGAGTACGGCGAAGTTCTGGGAATCAGGCACGGCAAGGTAAATTCTATGGAAGACCTGGAGACTTTTAAACGCCTGTTTCCCGACCGCGAGCTGCGGCCCGCAGACGAGCCCTATTTCCCCTATCATAGCATCTGGAGTCTGCCTCCCATTCTGTCGATCCTGTATTCCTCGCACATAACGCCGATCATGAGAAAGTCGTCTTCCATCAGTCCGCAAATGCTGGATGAATACAACATCATCTTTGTCGGCAGTATCAAGACCTTGTATATCCTGAGGCATACACTTTCAAAATCAAATTTCCGCTTCGAAATCTCGCCGCACAAGATTATCTATTCGCCGCCAGACTCTGTCGATGGGCAATACTTTGAAACCAGCCTGCACTCACCCGGCCCAAACGATGACCTGGTGCTGGCGGTGAAACTCCCGGGGCCGGCTGGCAATGCCATCTTTATCATCGCTTCCTTCCATTCGCTCGGCGCCCCTGAAGTAGCAAGCTATCTGACCCAACCAGCCACGCGAAAATATCTGGAAACCCTGTTCATGAAAAAGTTCGACAAGGTACCGAAATATTTCGAACTTCTGTTTCGGGTTACCGGTATCGATAAGACGGCTTACAACACGGAGATACTTATCTGTAATGAGATTTCGGAGAGGTGAGGGGTGAGTGGTAGGTATACGGTATACGGTATACGGTATACGGTATATGGTATATGGTTTGATTTGGGGCGTTGGCGGGAGTCTTAGTCAGCCAACGGAAGACCAATGCCGAGATTGGCATGCACACCGAGGACCAGAAACAGATTGGCATGGTCCGCGCCTGCGACATGTCGATAAGACTGAAAGCTTTCCAAACCGAATTTCGCGGTCACCTGCGTCTGCCGGCTCCAAACATAACGAAGCTCAAAAGCAGTCCGAAACATCTTCTGCACTGTATTCACAGGAAATGTGGCATCTTTGTCGCCTGTGAAAATATCCGTGACTTCCACATCGCCGGCGCGCTCGTAGGCAAGAGAAAGCTTGAGTATCGCCGGGAACGCGCCAACATAATTAGCAAACAGACCAACTCGCTCGACACTGGCTGTTGGGTACCCTAAGCCCTTTTGCCGGTAATGGAAATTCTCCCAGGTTCTGAAGGATTGGTAGGTACGGTTGCCGATGCGCGTGTATTCAATGCCGGTCTGTAAGCCTCTGAGCCATGCATCTGCCTGGCTGGCGCGCAGATTAATTCCCAGTCGATCCGGATGCGCCGCGCGATCATCCTGGCCTGGCTCATTGTTCAGAATAATATCATCCAGCAGAAATTGTAGAAACAGATTCCAATGCTGATGTGGCTTGTAAAACAGATCAAGCGCCCAGATACCGTTGACTTGTTCACGCTGATTCCTTTGCACCAGATAGAAAAAGCTCATGGGATTGGCCAGGCTGAGCTCGAAATCGCGTTCCGGACCGCCGTAAGTCACAGCCTCGGTCAGGGCGAGCTGTAGGTTTGGCGACAGTGACAAATCCAGGCGATGTGCGGAAAGAAACCTGCGCGACTCAAACAAAGAGTCGGGAAACGCACCCTGGAAATTGCGCCCGAGCATATCTTCCAACCTGGCGACCAGGAACGAGAACTTGAAGCGCGAATGCGTATAGGAAATCAACGCTTGATCATAAGAATACGGGTTGTTGGACAGAATTAATGACGGCGATCCGGGTATGCCCCAATTGCGGTCCGTTCGACCCAAAAACAGGTCGAAACCGCCAAAGTTGGCATTGAGGTAGGCGTCCTGCAGCCGGCCGTAGATCCACTCTCCGGTATCGCCGAAGTACAGGGGGTCGTCCAGGAGTTCACTGTTGATTGTGGTACGATTGACCAGGCTCAGGTGCGGCAGCGTGACGTTGAACTGTGCGACAAAATTGTAGTGGTTCTTCGACCGATTATCAAACAGCAGCACATCTGCCACAGGCGCTGCAGTCTCCCCGGCTCGAACCGGCAGATCATCTTTGGTAACCAGAGAAACATGGTCGCGAGCATAGAGCAGCAAGCGACCGTAGCCTTGCTTGCCGTAAGATTCGTTCAAATATGATAAAACCCGCCCGGACCACTTCGTCTCCAGCAGATTTGCTTTGAAATTGCCGAGACTGTATGGTTGATGCAAAACAAACGGCAGCTCGAGCTCGCCGCTATTGACCCAATAGTGAATCAGGTCATACGTCCAGTCGTCAAGATGGAGATACTGAGTCGGGGCGCTATCCTGGCCGGGTAGCGGCGTTTGCAAGCCCATAAATATCAGGGCCGCCATTCCAAAAAGAAGCAGGGAAGATTTCATTTGGTCAAGTCATCCTGTGGCAGGATCAACCACAGTGTGTTGAGGTGTTTTATCACGCTCAGCACATAAACACATCATCACACGCTGCGGGCGCGACGCACGATGATGTTGAACATGGCTTTGAAGAAATAGATGTCATCGGTCAGAAATGAGCGTTCCAGTTTGCGCTCGAAATAGCGACGTTCAGACTCCACAATTTCTTCGAACGAATTGGGCATGTCGACATAGTAAGGCGGTATCAATCCCGGTTTGAAGCGCTTGCGCAACGCTTGCAGCTCCTGCGGATAAAGACTGAAATAGTGCTCGCTCAGGGCTCTTGCCCCCACCAAACGGATGTCGCCACGCAAAAGATTGAGGAGCTGCGGCAGCTCATCGAGCCAATATTTGCGCATAAACCTGCCCCAACTGGTGATGCGAAAGTCGTCTTTGAATTTGCCGTTGAGCTGCAAATTATTCTGCTCGAAGACGTACTTCTGCAAAAACTCCGAATATGGGTGCATGGTGCGGAATTTTCTGATATAGACCGGCTTGCCGTGTTGGCCGATACGGCGCAGTTTGATGATGAAGCCGTAGGATGGATTCCTTTCCGTGCTCGGGGTATGGTCCTTCTTTGCAATGA
Source organism: uncultured Calditrichaceae bacterium (assembly GCA_964629935.1). Lineage (GTDB taxonomy): Bacteria > Zhuqueibacterota > Zhuqueibacteria > Oceanimicrobiales > Oceanimicrobiaceae > CAZVSL01. The sequence continues at coordinate 6,372 of CAZVSL010000018.1, forward strand.
AATAGAAATCATCGTCAGTTTCAGTGACAGCGACAATCTGGAAACCACAGTAACATAGTCTGCCGAGAATTTCAGCTTTCGAAAGCGCGCGGTCCTGCCCTTGCGTAAGCGTGAAATACAGCTTCTTCAAGGCCGGTACTTTCGGCATGATCCGGGCGAACACAAAATCCAGGAGGTAGAGCGCCGACGCCACCAAGCGCGGATAGCGGCCAAAGAATCTGTGCTTGCGTATTTCAACTGTCTCGCCCTTGCCGATAAAAAAGCCGCCTTGCCTGAGGTGTTCATGCACGGCCAGGAAGTACTTGTTCAGCCAGCGCATATCGTTGATGCGGTGCAGATTCACAAACAACTTCAACTGATGACACCGCAAGGCCCGAACCTGAGGCAAGTTGTCGGTATCGATGATCTCGGTGTCGAATTCGGAAAGCGCGTCAAAATCGATGAGCTCTTCCACAAAGGGTCTGATGGCAGGATGCGCCTTCAGGAAGAGCCGAAGCAGCTTGTGTTTCAGGGTGTGGAGTGTTGGCTTGCGATTTTCTTTTTTGTCCTGGTATTGAAGTAACGGTTGCAGATCAACCGGTTCCCTGGTCTGAAAAGATAGTCCCATATTTGTCCTTGTTTTCGAGTGGTTGCAAAAGTTGTCTTTCAAGGCTGCCTAAGCCTTTATCGGCTTAGTTGTTGGGGACTTGAGAGATATTAATAAGGGATTTTATTTGTGACGTACCCGAAGGGGCTGGCAGAGCGATCGGCGCCGCACTTCTGCAGGTAGACCAAACACCGGTCCCTCACTTACAAGTAGTGTCTGCTCTTAGTGATGGCACGGGGCGGAAAAAGGAGGGCAAAATGTGGTAGGAACGGGGTGATTCCATGATTAGAAATTGCCTGAGCGGCAACCTTAAGAAACCGGCAGACTGCGTAATCATGCCCCTTATGGTATGCGGTCAGCTCATTATCTCACAGAGAACATCGATGATTCTGCCTGCGGTCTTTCCATCCCACAGTTCGGGTTTGTGGCCCCGCTTCCCTTCTCCGTCCAGGACCTTAGCAACCTCTCGCTCAACTTGCTCTAAAGCAAGTAAGGTATTTGTGCCCCGTGTAATTGTAACAGGGCGTTCTGTATTCGGCCGCATGGTTAAGCAAGGCACATCCATAATCGTGGTTTCCT
>CAZVSL010000018.1:7546-17102 GCA_964629935.1 uncultured Calditrichaceae bacterium
ACCGGAATCCGTCAACACAAATTTGCAAGAATTGACAAGCTTAATGAACTCCAGGTAGCCGGCGGGTTTGGTTAGCAGCAGATTCGGATTGCGCATCACATCGTCGAGTAGCTCAAAGTCTTGTAGATTCTTTAGTGTTCTTGGATGAACCGGAAAGATCATGGGAATACGACCCGACACCCTGCCAAGCACGTCAGTAATGTTTTTCAGAACATCCCTGTTGTCTACATTGGAGGGCCGGTGCAATGTAATCACACCGTATTCTTTTGGTTGAAACGCCTCTTCGAAGTTGACAATATGGCCGTTATTGACGACTGGCAATTTCAGTTCGATACCGGGCAAGCGTTCAAAGCAGGCCAATAGCGTATCTATCATCAGATTGCCAACAAAGAATATGGTTCTCGGGTCTTTGCCTTCAGCAATGAGGTTTTCATCCGCGTCGGGACTCGTAGTGAAGAAGTAATCGCAAATAGCATCGGTCGCCATGCGGTTTATTTCCTCTGGCATGGAGCGATCATGGCTGCGCAACCCGGCCTCGTAGTGCGCGGTCTTGATGCCCATTTTGGCAGGCACAAGCGTGCAGGCCACGGTGCTGTTGACGTCGCCAACCACCATAACCATATCAGGTCTGATATCGAGGCAGACCTGTTCAAAGTGCTCCATAATCCGCGCGGTTTGAATTGCATGCGTTGCCGAACCAACCTCTAAGTTAATATCAGGTCTCGGAATATTGAGCTGTTTGAAAAACAGGCTCGACATTTTCTCATCATAATGCTGGCCCGTATGCACCAGAACAGGTTCAATTATCGGGTGGTCCTTTAACTGATGCATCAGGGGCGCAATTTTCATAAAATTGGGGCGGGCGCCTGCGACTAAAATTAGTCGATGTTTTTTCTTCACAAAGTATCCAAAGTATAGAGTTTAGGCAGTTATGTTCTCCGGTCTCTCCTGACCCCTGAATCTCGCCTGATAATCTGGATCGTGCATCGCGATTCCTGAACTTTCAGGATAATTCTCGAGAAACCAAACCATGAATTCGGTCACGTCGATACTTTCTGAAAGCATCCTTTGCCGGCGACCTTGCCACTCAGTCTTGATCTGCGGTTGCCGTAACAATTCAATTCCTTTCTGGATCGATTCTTTTTGCTCCGTCATAGACTCGCCATAGTTGAATATCAACCCGTATTGCTTTTCCTGCTCATTGGTGTAGCCTCTGCCGGCGTCATCGAGATAGATTGCCGGCGTGCCCAGGACGGCGCTCTCCGAGGCCATGGTGGCACTTTCGCCGTAGAATAAGCTTGCAAAACCGAGTGCGTCATGTATCCGTTCAGCAGGAATGTTTATTCGATAAGGCTGCAAATCTTCCGGCAGCGGCTTTTCAGACGTGATAAAAACCCTGGCGAGTCTGGAAAACTCCTGCACGGCCTTGCGTTTGTTCTCGAGAGAAATACCGCTATGGCCAATATCATGATTTGCTGCCCAGGAGACAAAGCGCATGACAACATAATTCTCCGAGGCAGAAATCCCAAGCAAGCTGCGTATTTCCGGATTGGGGGAAAACCGATTTGGATGCAGGTAAGCCAGCTCAAAATAGCCTCTAAACCAGACCATCCTGTCCCGGGGAAACTCACCTTCGTAGCATTCCGGAACGACAAAAACATCAGTATAAGGTTTGGCGAAAGCAATACCGATTCTCGCATTTTCAGTATCGTTAAATGCGATAACCGGCTTGTTCATCAATCGACCCACATGCGCTGCAAACGGCGACAAAAAGCTGACAAACATATCGGGCTGAAATCGTCTGGCGACCCGGTAGATTTCGAGATCATTTCGTAAAATTGAATACAGTTTCCCCAGTTTTGAACTCAAATTCTTGCCAGTGCAGCGATATTCAAAGCCGTAGTGATTCAAGAGATAAAGACTGAATTCTTTGTCGCGCGTAGTGATTGCAATTTCATGTCCTTTGCTCTCCAGAATTCGAATGGTCTTTCTGAAATAGTGAACATGCGCAGGATGACCGATGTCAAACAATATCTTCATGGTAGTCCATCCATGGATAAGAGGTTATTGGGCGGAGAGGGCTGAAATACCTCTGAAGGCGGATTCAACCACACTGAGCCGCAGGATCTGGCGTCGTAAGCTGATCGTCATATTCGGGCTTCTTTGCACTTGCACGATTCATGGTCGATCCATCTAGTGAGGATAACAGCGTGCTTAGAGCAAGAAGCATCCATGCTTGATTCCAGCGGAGATAATTTACTTTGTTGTTCAGAAAAGGCCACTTCTGATAGAAGAAATTGCCGTGTCTGCCTTGCATGTTTTTGATTGTCCACTCAGCAATCTTTTGTGCAAAGGCTGCATAGCGTTCGTCACAATCCTTAAACTGTGTGAATGTAATAATTCCCTGGCTTTGGTTATGAATATCGACCGGCCATTTCGAAGGAATGCGCCAGTATGCCCAACCCTGTTCATGAAACTGGTTATGAAAATAATAGTGCAACCCCCGATTTATGTTCTCTGCATACGATGAACAATCGACTCGGGAATACTGTGAGATTCTAAGCAAGGATTCCAATACATATCCTTGATGGAAATCGATCTGCTTCTTGGGCTTGCGGGATTTGTAGTCAAAACTATAATACCAGGAACCGTCTTCGTTCTGATGATTCACCGTGAACTGCAGTACTTGCTTCACATATTCCTGATATTCATTCTCGTTGTTGGCATGGTCACAATAAGCTAATACTTCTGCCGCCAGAAGGTTTGCGTTTATTGTCAAGTCCCTTTTGACAGGAGTGTATGAGAAGCAATACCCGTCGTCACCCTTGTAGAGGTGGACATCCTGCATGACAAAAGACGCCATACTTTTGAGAGTCCCTTTAACCGCTTCATTCCCTGTATTCAAAAAATAGGATAGCATGGCTCTGGCGACAAAACCGGTCACAACCACGCTTGGTGTATACGGCGGCACATCACTCCCATCTTTTTTGGGCCAGTGATAGTTGTAGCCCCAGCAGTGTCCGGAATAGCCTTTGCTGGGATTGCGGACAAGCCACTCAAAAAAGAAATGAGACCGTTCGATTGCCTCGTCTGAATCGATGGCATTTAGTTGTGACAACAAAGAATAGGCATGCAAAAACAGCCCATAACCTTTAGGATTTATGCCTTTCTTGATCCCGAGCAAAGGTCGCAAGTTTAGCGGGGACCTCTTATTTAGCTGGTTTATCAAGAAGGATGGCGTTCTCCCGAACTTTGCAAAAGGCGCTGGTGAATTGTGCGAGTCATACAAACTATAACCCACAAATTTCTCCTTTTCACAAAATTTGATCAGATCGCGAATCGAAATTGTAAGCAACGCTTCTTGCATCAGTAGTCGCCTTTCAATAAACAATCGTTTCTTTTTGCTTGATAGAGTTGATTACGTCGAAAGTCATTCTTGTGGTCCAGTAGATATCCTCAAATGCGATTGGCGTTGGTTTGCCTTCTTTGACGCTTTTCAAGAATTCGGCGACTTCACCAGAATGCCCTTTATCCATCCTGGTCTTCGAGGTTTTCGTTCTCCTGCCATAGATCCGCAACAGGTGAAAATCGTCCAGGACACATGACGTGCCGTTGCTATGCACCTCGAGGTATTCCTTGTTCAAATCTGTATTGCCGTTGGCATAATAGTTAATGTTCGCAACTGAGCCATTTATGAATTTAATAATCACGGACAGCGTATTGTTCAATCCCAGAGGGTCGTCTACTGCAAATGCTGACAGCATGGCGGGCTTGGAATTCGACAGGAACATACTCAAGTCAATGAAATGACACACCTCTCCTATGATTCTGCCGCCGCCAATTTCACTGTCCTGCGTCCAGTGATTTGGCTCCAGAGGGCCCAGGTTGACACGGTAGTTTATTGTCTTGACGGACTCCAGGCCAACTGAGTCCGCGATCTCCTGAATTTGCGGCGCAAATCTTCGGTTAAAGCCCACCAGCAAATGGACGTTTCTTTCCATGTACTCATTCTTTATTTCATCAAGCTCGGCTTCAGTCAGGCATAGTGGCTTCTCAACAAACACATTCATGTTTGCGCGGAGCGCCTCGAGTACATACTTTGCATGAGAGTCGTGTCGCGTGGCAATAAAGACGGTATCGATGCTATTGCTTGCAATGACTTGTGAACCATTGCATGTCGCCGTCTCGAAGCCAAACCTTTTCGCAATGTTGGCTGCATTATTCCCGGACCGCGTGGCAACAGAAACCAGATTTGCCTGGTTTTGAACATTCGGCAGCAAGAACTTTTGGGCGAAAGAACCGGCGCCGATAAAGCCGACATTCAAGTTTCCGGGGCGCATGCTTTTCTTCTTCGGAAATCTTACGACGTCATCTAGCTTGACCTTTTCGTGATCATACTTCAAGACCATACCCAGGTATGGCTCGCAGTTGTCGGTAATAATGTTGTATGCCTTCTCTGCCTCTTCGAACCTGAATTCATGGGTAATGAGAGTATTCAGGTTGATTTTAGCCTGCGTCAACAGGTCGATGAATGCCTGCATATTTCTGTTTTCAGTCCAGCGCACATAGCCGATGGGATAGTCTTGTCCTTTTTCTTCATACTCGACGTCATATCTTCCCGGGCCATAGGAACACGACATCCTGAGATCCAATTCCTTCAGGTAATAAATGTCTCTGTTGAAATCTGTTGCCACTCTTCCGACACTGACAACTCTGGCTTTTTTTCGAGCTAAGGCGCCCGCCAGGTTCACCGGGTCATTTGAATTTGTTGCGGCTGTTATAATGACAGCATCTGCGTCATAACCATTGCAGTAAGCGGTAATTTGCTGCTCTAAGCCTTCGCTGTCTCGCGCGAGAGCCAAGTCTATTCCGTTATCGCGGGCCAAGTTGACTTTGGATGGATCGATATCGACGCCGATGGCTTTCACACCGGCCGCCCTGAGAATCTGGATGGCAAGCTGCCCCAACAGGCCCAGACCAATGATGACGCAATACTCACCGAAGCGAACGTCAGCCTGGCGAATACCCTGAACTACAATGGAAGCAATTGTCGTAAAAGCAGCGAATCGCAAATCGACGGAATTGGGAACTCTAACGCATAGATTCTTATACACAGAAACGACCTCGGCATGCACAGCTCCCTGGCCGCCGCACGCTACAATATCGCCAAGCTTGAAATTTTTCACACCTTCGCCGACACCAATTACCTCGCCCACACAACTGTAGCCCAGCGGCGATGGCGAATTCAACTTATCCATAACCATGGAATAGGTTTGAACTACACCCATCTTTTTGGCCGTGTTTACGACTTGCTTGAATTCCTTTGGTCGTGCTTTGGCTTTACCAACATAGCCGAGCCGGGCGTCCTTTACTGAGCGGCCTTCAGTCCCGGCGCTGATTGCTGAGTAATAATTCTTGACAAGCACCCTGCCTTTTTCAAGGGCAGGTAACGGCACTTCCAGCAAATCCATTTCGCCGTTCTTTAGATTCTGGGTTAATTGGTCCATTATTCTTGTTCATCCTTTTCGAATGGTTCAAAATCGTTGGTGGAACTTGCTTTGACAGGATAAATAGAATTATCCTGGTAAAAACTAATTTGGAAATAATCTAAAACCCTTGCCATTTTGGCCAGGGTTTCTTTGTCAAATCCGCGCTGCCACTTAGACAGTTGTCTATCTACATCGGCTGAAAAGTTATTGTTTTTTACGGTCTCGCTCGGTTTCTTTATCGTATCACAGATTTCATTGGGAATGGCAACATTCCACTCTGAAAATATTCTCTCAATCTCATAGAGTGGATTTCTCATTAGCTCTTCATAGTAGACTGTGATCCAATCCCGGTTATTTCTTGGGTTTTCCAATGTATACTTGTTTGCATAACACCAACCCACTACAAGTCTCTCCTCCAAAGTGCTTATGTTTTTGAGAAAACCCTCATGTTCAACAAACATCTCGTTAAACGGTGAATCGGGAATTTCAAATTTCGGTAGTTTCCCATTCCAGGCGCCGTGACGCAATTGAGATGAGACCACGGCAAAAGGATGCCGAACCAGGTATACGGGTTTATATTTCAGATTGAATCTATTGGTGATCCATGGCAAGAGGGCGTTGCCTCTGCAAAATTTTATTATCAATCTCTCAGCATTCAAGTATGTTGACAAACTCAAATGTGATGTGGTATGATAGCTCAATCGTTGACCTGCAAATACGTGCAAAAGGAAATCTTCCGCTTCTCGCCAAATTTCGTCCTGCGGGATATATTGCCGCCATCCGAACTTCATCCTGCGCAGCTCAGAATATACCCTGGGATTGATGGGCTCCCAGATTATCGCTGTGTTTGGGATGGTATGAATTATCTGAGACAGCCACGTACTTCCACCACGCGGTTCACTAAAAAGCAAGAAATTTGATAATGGTCGAAATTTCTTGAATTTAGAGATGAGTTTAATCGCCGGATATCGGCCTCTCTTAGCAATGTTTCGCACTATACTCTCTCAGCAGCTTGTCGTAGATTTTCAAGTACTTGCCTATTAGATTCGGCCATGAAGTCTCGGCCAGAACTTTTTCGCGCAATTTTCTATCAATTGACGCCGGCCTTTGCAGCGAAGAGATTATGCGGTCGGCGAGCTCAGTGTGGTCATCAACCTGGCTATTGAAAGGGATCAACGTGTTCGGGTCAGAGCCATTCATATCGAACAACTCTTTGAATTCCGTCATGATCGCATGGTAGCCAATGGCTGGCGTGCCTACAAGCAGCGATTCCAGGTATACCTGGCCAAAGCTTTCACTGATGCTTGGCAAAACAAGCAATTGGCTGCTACTTAGAATCTGCAGGACTTTTTCATTTGAAATCATGCCGGTCATGTCATACTCAATATCGTGTTCGCGACACCGACAAACGATCTCTTCTCTTAATGGCCCTTCTCCAATCCATATAATTTTTTCGACGTGATTCTTTATCAAGGGAAGTGAGTCCAGAAATAGCTCCACGCCCTTGATTTGCAGGAATGCGCCGGCAAAACAGAGGACGCCCCTCTGTCTGGGCGCAATCAACTTGTCAATATCATTCAAGTCGTACCTGGCGCCATTGTAGATCACGGCATCCCCGACAGGCCACTTCACGCCGTAATCCAGGCCCTGCTTCTTCACTGATCTCGAGACATGAACAACAAAATCGACTTTCGAAAGCTGATAGGAGATGTTGTCAACGATCCGAGCAAATCTTACAGAATTGGCATTGTTGACAAGATTTGAATAGCTGTGAACATGGGCAATGATCGCCTTCTTGATGCCAACAATGCGAGCGGCTAACGGGAGCTGATTCGTCACATGATGAAGATGGATCAAATCAAACTCCATCCTACCCGTGAAATAAAGCAAGAAATAGATGCCGTAAGCAAGCCTCAGTCGGTCCTTTAGGAAAGGGACGCTCAGTACTTCGTCAAATTTCAGAATCATGTAGAAGAATGTCTTGAAAAGCGCTACGATGGAAAACCCAATGCCATGGACATCTATCCCATTGATCTTACGATATTTATGATAGTATTTGCCTCGTGCAAGGATTGCAAAACTTCTCTGGTGCTTTGCCAGCTCATTCGCCAGGCCCCAAACAACATTCCCCAGGCCGCTATGCTGCTTTGCTCCCAAATAAGCCGGCAAGGAACCGACAATGACTATCTGGTATCGTTTTTTGGGCTTAGAAAAAAGTTTTGTCAATTTCTGCATTGTGCATCAATATTTCAGCTACGTATCGGGCGCGGTTGACCCAGGAATGCGCACGGGTTATGTTCTTGATATCCTGTCTTTTTGCAAGGATCATGTTTTCATCTGAACTCAATTGTGTCAGGAGACAACTCAATTCCTGATTATCGTCAACTATCCAGCCGCCGTTGACTCGCGCCACCCATTTTGCATCCACGCCGCCAGACTTGAGGATGACCGGCAGTCCGAAACTCCACGCTTCATGGATCTTGATTGGTAAGGTAATATCAAGGTACGGGTGATGCTGCCGGTAGGTAATAAAAACATCGGAATCTCGATAGAAAGGTAGCAGTTCAGCCCCGCTCCTATGATGAATTTTTACGTTGTCTGACAGGCTGCTTTGGTACAGGTGTTTATGTTTGTTCCAATCGTTTTCTCTGCAGATAACATCAATGGCCATGTCTGGTCTCGAACGGAAGAGTCCAAACAGCTCTCGCATGTCGTATAAAGGCGGAGCAATATTGCCGACATAAAGCAGTTTAAGACGGCTGTTCCTCTTCTGCCCATAGCATTCTATCTTCCCCTGTTCACATCCCGGGGGCAATGACAAGATATTGTCTTCTTTCCACTTGATGGGTATTTTTCTTGCCATGTCCATTGTAGGCATAAACAACTTTGTACAATATTTTCGATAGACGCTTAGCTCGTGAATCCACAATGGCAGATACATTCGTCTGTGGAGTGATTCGGTTCTAACGAACTCCTTATTTGTCCAATAGATATCCCTGAAGAATATGCCAATGGGTACCCGGCTCTTGCTAAGGAATCGAAACATCTTTTGGTCATAACCCAATAGAGTCGGAAAGCGATGCCTGTTGGTTAGCAAGAAAGGCATATTAGCGGACTCACCGTAACAGAAAAGAAACCGCTTTCCCAGGACCTGATTTCGGATGATTTCTTTTCTTTCCTGATATTCGCCAACAACTTCCGTCACCGAGTATCCTAACTGTTGGAAAGCGTTTCGCATTCTGAAGGGCCTGACACGACTGCCACTATTGCCAGCGGAAGATATCGGCAACGGGTGAAAAAACACGATGTTCTTCATGGGTTTAGAAATACTTGAAGATATTGTATCCGATTATCACAAGCAGCACGACAAACTTTAACAGGTTGATGCTTCGTTTTGAAGAATAGTCGCCTTTTGCATAATAATAGGCATAGGTGACAAAGATCGGATTCAAGGCAATGAAATAGAGCGCGTGCCTTGTATGCCCCCTGAAGATTGCCATCACCAAGACGGTGGAAATGTAGAGGATTGTCGAACTCGTCAGGTATATGTTGTCCGATTGTTTGGCGGCACGATACAGTCCATATAAAAGATAGGGTATGACTAAGACCCAGAAAAGTACCATGCCCCACTCAAAAAGATTGAACACAAAGAAGCCATCGTCAATATGGAAGCTCTGGTCCACAGAACCATGGCGCGCCGAAACTATTAAAGGATGAAATGCGATCGGAAAAAACATATACATTATTATGTCGATACCAATCTTTACAAATCCACCGGCTCGCGCAGCAATTCTTCCGCCTGTTGATCGATTTTCGGCATCGTATTGGCGCAGCTCTATGATATCACTCATATTGGAACCGTAAAGCCTTTCTTGCGTCACGGCTGCAACATCAAATGGTCTTGCCCAGGAATAGACCACGAACGCATACTGATCGACGGTAGGTTTTATGGTGGAATAAGCCACGATCAAGAGCAAAAAAAACAGTATATACGCTTTCCTGAGAAAGCGCATTCTAAAACTTTTCTGCAGCGATTTGCCGTGTGAAGAAGATCATCCGACCCTACC
>CAZVSL010000018.1:17112-18578 GCA_964629935.1 uncultured Calditrichaceae bacterium
TTTCTGCAAATGTACCAGTAAGAAGAAGAAACTACTCAACATTGCGTTGGCGCCTCTCAGGAAACCGGCCAGGATGGTAAAAAGCAGCGCGCCCGAAGTTCGGCGACGAAGAAAAAACAACCACCCTGAAAACGCAAGTGCCAGCAACATACTCTCACGATAGAAAAGGACGTTATTCCTTACAAAGACAAGGTTTCCAAGAAGCGTTACGAACATGATCCAGTAGGGAGCCTTTTTACCAGCTATTATTTGCACCATTTCAGCAGACAACGCGACCACCAATGCCGCGAATGCCCAGGTGAAAGGGATGAGATCGAAAAGGTGAAGATCGCGGTAGTAGTGAATGCCGCTCAGTACAAATCCGATACCTGCAAAAAAATACTCAAACAGCCACTTCTCAATGTCAGCATTTCTACCATGAATAATATCGACAATTGTATAGAAGAAATCCGAATCATCATGCCTGGAGCCGAACACCTCGCCAAAATTTTGGTAATTGTCAAAAGCCATGACAAGCCCGAAAATCGAGAAGCCAATGTATGATAGAAAGAGAATGTTCGTAAAATAATCCCGATCAGACACAAACCTCTGATAAACGCGACCCAAGAACCTGACAACAGCAAGAGCCAATATCCAAGATAGCAATGAAGTAGCCGCTTCCAGGTAAACAAACAGGGGCATGACAATCACAAAAAATACAAAAACAGATAAAGCTACCCTGTTACGAACCACATGATTTGATATTTTCTCAAGAAACAATTCCATTGCGTCCTATTTCTGTTTTTCAATTCTTTCTGTGCGTGTCAGAGGACAATTCCATTGTGCTTGACATTTGCATCAACGCCAGATTTCCTTGTGAGCCGCAGCGGCTTTATCCCAACTATTAGCCTCGAGAAATTTTATTGTCTGCTGCCTGTAATAGTCATAGTGCGTCTTTAATTCATCAACTATCTCTTCGATGTTCGAGAGCTCATTGAACAATTTGCCTATTTGATATTCTTGTACAATGGAGTTCAATGGTTCGATATCATAGCAAAGCACCGGGATTCTATAGGAAGCGAACATATATATTGAGGTGGGTACGGAAATATTATCATGCAAAACCAATCCGATGACGCCATAACTGGTCAAGATCTCTTTGATTTCAGACCTAACGATATCTTCCGTGTATAAGAAAATATTTTCACATTTAACCTGAAAAACATTGCCGGGTGCGATGATACATACAGTCTTATCGGAATTCCCATTCAATCTTTTTACCAGAGGCGTCAGCTCGATCTTTGCAGTGGAAACATACAATAAATCAATCTTATCCCGACCTGTCTCTTCTTTCCATCGCCGAAAACTCTCCCTAAAATGTTCATTCTCCGTGGTCATATTCTCGAAATAAGGTCTTAGATCGCCGAAGTTAGCAACTTTGACTTTATCTCGTTGAAATCTGGGCAAGTATTTTATCAAGTCCTTGT
>CAZVSL010000018.1:18588-25780 GCA_964629935.1 uncultured Calditrichaceae bacterium
AACGGCATCGGAAAAGCAATATACAAAATAACGTAGGAACCAATTTTGTAATCTCGAGCGGAATTTGTGCTCGAGAACATTATGGCAAGTCCAGGTAATCTTGATGCCCTTTACCCAACAGAGAAGGATCAAGATAACGTAAACGGGGACGGTAAAAAAATAGCCGCGCCACTTTAGATAACGTATATGATAGAAGGTTTTGCTGTCCGAAGTCAGTTTCCGATAGATATTTCTCAGCAAGTAGAATATGAATTCCGAGTACTTAAATTTGCGGTATTCAATATCCAAGTTCATGACTATCTGTTGATATTTGAAATCAACGTGATTTTCTGAATAAACGATAACCTTTGCCATATTCATTCAACCACAAAATGCCTCAGCCAATCTTGCCTACCGGACTCATGCTCTTTTCTCAAAGACAGCAAAAACCTTCTTGCCATGTACCGTATCGCTGATTAGGTAGGATTTTTGATAAAGTGACCAGATTTGCGACAAAGTACGTTTGTGCTTTAACAAGAAGTATTTATTTGAAAGAATCTTGTTAAGAATCCTGGTGATAACATTATTCGTCACCAAATAATTACTCTCCAGTAGAACAAAATCATCATTGAAATACTGGATTAGATCATCTATATGATAATGCCTGAAATGTTTCTTCACTAAAGGCACGTTCTTTGATGGTACTGTCACAATAACCTTCCCATCAGGTCTTGTAATTTTAACCAGACCGTCATAAAAGCTCTTGAGATGTTCTCCTGGAATATGCTCCAGCACTTCAACCAACGCTATGCAATCAAATGTTTCGTTTATGTCGTTAGGCGACCTAGCAATGAATCTTGCTTTTGAATTGAATGACTTCGCCCATCTGATCGCTTCTTCGGATATATCGAGGCCGGTGTAATTACTTCCGTTCATGAATAAACTCATTTTTCCGTCACCGCAACCAACATCACAAATTGATTTTGGATTGAACTGTCTTATTTTCTGAGCGACAAATGACATATAGCTCAAGTATTCTATTCCATTGCTATATTCGCGAAAAACATAGGGTACGTTATCATTAGCAATATGGGGAATGTGGTGATAAGGAAATAAGTATTGTGAATTTTGGATTGAGTATTTATCCATGAGAAAACTCCATATAGATGAAAACAGATACTCTTGAATGAAGCATCAGAATAAATGGCTTGCGACGGGTACCATTTTGGGAGGCAATAAACTGAATATGAACCTTTTGTGCTCGTTGCTGAATACTGAAAACATCTTAAATGTCAACAAGAGGTACGCGATCAGCCCGATGAGACTCAAGATTAGAAAATGAATCTCAGTTAGCTTCTTGAGCTCAAATATCAACGTAGCCACGATGGCGGCGTTTATCATCAACCGAAGCAACTGATTCCAGGGCATACTAATCGTGATATGCTTTCTCAGCGACAGGAACAAGATAGTCTGCCTGAGCAAAATGCTCACATTTGTTGCGACGGCCATCCCAATGGCGCCATATCTTGCCGCCAGCAGAAATCCGAGTATGATATTCAAGGCTCCTGAAATTTGAGCCGCCAATATGATCTCAGGCTTCATAATTGCCTTGGCAGGGAGTCCTAACGGGATGGATGAGACCAAAATATAAACAGTAAACATGATCATCGGCCAATAAGCTTCCGCAACATATTCACGATTGAATAGGAAAGACAGGATATCCTTCCCCAGAGGAACCAATAACGCAATCATGAGAAAAGATATCAGACTCCCGGTTATACAGATGAATTGGAACATCCTATCAAGATCGTTTTGACTCTTGGTGTGATCATATCTGGAATAGAATGCGGGCTCAATCAAAGGACTCAACATTTTTGCCGGGATGAAGGACTCTATCTTCTTCAAAAGACTGTTCGCGATAGCGTAGATTGCGACCTGCACATTATTACTTGAGAATGAGAGTATAAAGTGGTCAATATTGGTGTTTAGAAAGGTTGTCCCAAAACTTAAGAAATAACTGGTGCGTCTGTATTTCTTCTGCTCTGGCTCTTCAGCAAAACGGAACATGCTCTTATCGACTCTCATCAATCCACATCGCCTGGAAAAAAGTATCACTTCAGTTGCGGTGCGAAGCAACCGAATGAGCGTAAATGAAATCACAAATAGATGAAAGTCCCATCCTAATAGGATTCCCACGTTAATTGCGGTAATCTTGAATACCTGAAACAGGGCATCTGATATCAACTCATATTTTTGTAGAAATAACGCATTGAAGACCGTTTTAAAGTATTTGCTGCCAACATTTGAAACTATCGCGAGTTGGTAGACCATGAACGAGCTAAAGTACTCCGAAATCCCAAACTTTTCAGAGTAACTTCTGAAGCAAAGCAGTAATACGGAACTAACAATGATTGTAACACTGAGCTTCCTAATCAATATTGTAAAGAAGATCTTATTTACTTCACGTGTATCCTCCGTGGAGGGTACAAATCTTCTGATAAAATGATCATGCCCGAAAGAAAAGATAAGGTTTATCAGACCGGGTAATCCCATAAACAGAACTAAAGCACCATATTCCGAGGATTCCAGATACCTGACGAGTAAGACCATCCCGAACAGAGACAGGACAAAGCGCAGCAGAGCCAAGAGCACAGGATATGGAATAGCTCTTTTCGTTTTCTGTCTAATAGTTTCCAATTCTATCCTTAGTCCGTGAGTAGTAACGTCTTGCCGTTTTTTAGCAAGACTTTACTACTCACGGCTGGTAATGACGTTATTATGTAAGTTACAGCGACAAAATTTTTTCTAAACTTTTCAAAACCTGTTTGGTTCCGGCTCGTCCGGTTTAGGAAAGATGAGTTGGCACGATATCGCGTCGAGGAAACCGTCACCGGGCGGCAATGCTCTGTATTACTCTTTAAGGGCCAATAGTTCGCGTGGAGAAACTAATTTTGGTTAAATGCTAAAAACTATAGTTCAAATAGGTTATAACATTGTCAAAAATATCTCTGACTCTATCGATACCATCGGGAAAATAAAAACTTCTGTAATCCTCACTGCTTTTGCGATATTGATTTTTTGTTTTTGGGATAAAAGGTTCTTCCGGCAGATTGAGGATTTTACAAATCTCAGCCAGATCCTTCCTGAGGTTTTCAAAACGACAAACGCGGTCGACAACAACCACGCCATTTATAGAATAAAGATTATACCCCCCTCTTGTGCTCAACACTTTTGCCCGATCTGTATTAAGGTAGTCATGGAACGATAGCTTTTCAGGATTATTGCGGGTTTCCCACTTGTATAAGGAAACCACTTTGTCCCACGGATTTCTTTCGAAGCAAAACTTATAGTAGTCTTGCCAGACCTTCTCCCCCACTTGGCTTTTTATCTCTTCGGCTGACATGTGGTTAAAGAACTTTTTGGCCTTCTTGAATTTGAGTAGTAATCTGAGCCAATCTCTTAAACCATACTCCCTAAGTGGCTTCAAATAATTTTGGGGGGGCGGATACCCAAGTCTTCTTCTTACCTCTTCATCTTTTTCGGAAATGGGCGTGATTATATCCTCTGGCCCACAGAATTTCGACAGAGCAATCTCTATGCTCGTGCCGGCCGTCTTTTTTGTCTTTATGAAAATGAACTTATGCTTGTGTGATATAATCATCTACATTACTGCTTTCTGTTTCTTTGGCACCCAGGTATCATTGTCCGTGTGCCCACCTGATCTTCTGTTTTGCTCTGGCTTTCTAACAAAACCCGATTTTGCCATGTACTCTAAGACCGAAGCGGCATTGGCCTCGGGTGTGCTGTCAACCGTATCCAGAGTAATCTCAGAACTTACGGGCGCTTCATACGGATCATCGATGCCGGTAAAACCTTTGATCTCACCCCTCCTGGCTTTGGCATACAGGCCTTTGACATCACGTTTTTCGCAGACTGACAGAGGCGTGTCGACGAAGACCTCGATGAAACGGTCGCTGCCAACCATGTTTCGGATATCATTACGTGTGGAACGATAGGGACTGACCGCGGCACAAATTACAACACCGCCATGCCGAACTATCTCCGCTGCGACAAAACCGATTCTGCGAATATTGATATCACGGTCTACTTTGCTAAAACCCAATCCTTTGGAAAGATGAGTTCGCACGACATCGCCATCGAGGACCGTCACCTGGCGGCCATGCTCAAGAAGTACAGAGGTAAGAATGTCGGCTGTCGTGGATTTGCCAGAACCACTCAAGCCGGTGAACCAGATACAAACTCCCTGGCGAAATTTCGGGGGATACGACTCAGCCAGAATCTCAGCAACTTCGGGACGGGTAAACCATTCCGGTAATGTTTTGCCGTTGTTCAGGTAATCCTCGCGCACCTGGGTGCCGGAAATGGAGGCTGTTTTCGCGCCGGACGGAACTTTCGTAACTTCTTCATACTTTCCTTCTTCCGGCAGGTAGACCAACTCCTGGAATTGCACCATTTTTACGCCGAGTTCAGCGCTGTATTTTTCTACAAGTTCCTGCGCATCATATAATCCGTAGAATAGCTTACCATTGGAATCTTTGCCCGGGCTGGCATGATCTCGGCCAACTATCAAGTAGTTTGCCCCGTAGTTTCGACGAATCATGGCGTGCCATAGCGCTTCTCTTGGACCGGCCATGCGCATAGCTAATGGCAGAAGTGAGAGCAAAATTCTATCCTGGTCATAATAACGCTCGGCCAAGGCTTTGTAGGTTCGCACCCGTGTATAGTGATTGACGTCGCCCGGCTTTGTCAGGCCAACAACCGGATGCAACAACAGCACACCGTTTACTGCTTCGGCGGCTCGCTTGGTCATTTCTTCATGCACTTTATGCAGCGGGTTCCTGGTCTGAAACGCGACCACGTTGTCGTAACCATAAGTTTTAAGCCTCTGACGGGTCTGTGTTGGCGATAGCCTGAGATCTTTGAAATCGTGGTACGCAGGCAGGTTTAGAACCTGTAGCTTCCCTGCAATATTCACTTTGCCCCAACGGTGAATTTCAGAGACCATTGAATGACGTAAATCAATGGTGCCGAATGCTTTTCGCGCAAGCTCTTCCCCGTCCCACTCATAAATTTCTTCAATATTCATGATGGCCAGCAATTCATTTTTGGAGTTGCGCAACGCAATTTCCTTATCGAGTATTATATCATCACTCGGCTCGATCGGCAGCGTAACAGGTATCGGAAAAATAGCGCCATTGGCTAACCGCATATCGTCTAGAACGCTCTGATAGTCTTCCTTACCCATGAATTGGGTAAGGGGTGAAAACGCGCCAACAGCAAGCAATTCCAAATCGCAAACAGCTCTATCGGTTAGTTGAATCGATGGAAGTTTGGAAGCATATTCTTTGGCTGCTTCCAAATCTGCAGGATTTACCACTAAATTTACTAATTGGTCGCCATAGGGTTTAATGAGTCTTGTTGACATATTGACCATACCTTTTTGAATATCTACTTATCATTTTAAGGATTCTCGTTCTACGAATTTCTGATTGCCGACACAATTCATGTCTAACTCGGACAGACAGCCAACGCCTCCCCATCACTCAAACACAGAATACTTTCGCCATTCAGCTCATAATGCCTTTGACATTTCACGCATGCAGCGTTGCGGCCATCGAATACCAGCTTTACACCACAACGGCATACCCAGCCTCTGATTCTGCCGGGATTGCCGATGGCCAGCGCATAATCCGGCACATCCTTTGTCACAACTGTGCCGGCGCCAACAAATGCATAGCGGCCAATGGTATTACCGCAAACTATCGTGGCATTGGCGCCGATGGAAGCGCCGCGCCTGACCAGCGTCTTGTGATAGAACTCACTGCCTCTTTGCGGAAACTCACAGCGGGGGTTCAATACGTTGGTAAAGACCATCGAGGGGCCGCAAAAGACGTAATCCTCCAACTCAACGCCTTCATAAACCGAGACATTGTTTTGAATCTTGACGAAATTTCCAATCTTAACATTGTTGCCAATGTTGACATTTTGGCCCAGTGAGCACTTCTCACCAATTATCGCATTGCTTTGCACATGGCTGAAATGCCATATTTTCGTACCTTTGCCAATGGTACAACCTTCGTCCACCAAAGCCGTGGGATGCACA
Organism: uncultured Calditrichaceae bacterium; assembly: GCA_964629935.1. Lineage (GTDB taxonomy): Bacteria > Zhuqueibacterota > Zhuqueibacteria > Oceanimicrobiales > Oceanimicrobiaceae > CAZVSL01. The sequence continues at coordinate 24,692 of CAZVSL010000018.1, forward strand.
AAATAGCCCGATTCATTCATACGATTTTCACTGATTTCTTGCCATTTGCATGGCTGCCGTTGTTTTTCACCACACTCTTAACTTCGCTGATATCTTCATCGACAACATGAACCACGCTCTCTGTGCGGCGTTCGAGCGGTATGGTCTCCTGTTGACCGTTTAGCACCAGAGAACGTTGGGCGCATTGCAAAACCTTTAAAACCTGCAATCCGCTGCGGCCGTTGGTCAACGGCGGCCGGCGTGTCACCATCGAATCCAGAAATGCCTGGCATTCCAGTCGAAGCGGTTCCTGCCGGTCAAACGGGATGTCCTGGCCCTCAGCCCGAACCGGAATCGGCTCGCCTTCTTTGATTTCCACTCTCTGATCGAAGAGCGACAGTCGCTTTGAAACATCATCAAAACTGGCCATACGCCGGGAGCCGATAACCACGAGCCGTTGTTCCTTGAATGGGTGCAGCCAGGAGACATAGATGTGCGCCCGCACACCATTGTTGAACAACAGATTGGTAACGGTCACATCTGCAATATTGGGCTGCAAATAGCTGCCGCCGCAGGCCACAACCTGAAATGGCAGTGTGCCCATGATGCGCAGAATGATGGCGATGTCGTGTGGCGCAAAACTCCAGAGGATATTTTCCTCACGCCGCACCTTACCCAGGCTCAGACGGTTGGAATAAATATAGTTGACCTTGCCCAGCTCGCCGCTGTTTATCAACTCGTTGAGTTTGGTGATGCCGGGATGATACTCCAGGACGTGTCCCACCATCAGGATGGCGCGTCTCGCTTCTGCCAACTCGACAAGATCTGCGCCCTGGTGATAGTTCATGGCCAGAGGCTTTTCAACAAAAACATCCTTGCCAGCTTCCAGGGCCGATTTTACCAGCTCATAATGCGTTTCGGCCGGTGTTGCAATCACCACACCTTGCACGTCGCTGCGAAGCACCTCTGAATAGTTTTGCACCAATTGCGTGCCCGGAGCCGCCTGCTCCATCACTGACTGGACGTTAGGAGTTACATCGCACACCATTGACAGCGCATTCAATTGCTTGAAATTCCGCACCAGGTTCTTACCCCAATAACCACAGCCGA
>CAZVSL010000019.1:0-219 GCA_964629935.1 uncultured Calditrichaceae bacterium
CCGGTGTGCCAGGCGGCCAATGCCGCCAGACAGGCCCAGGGGCTGGCCTGGTCTTCCTTGCCACCAAATCCGCCGCCCAGGCGCTTGACATCGACTTCGACCTTGTGGTGCGGCACACCGAGAATGCGTGCGACGGTCTTTTGCACTGCATACGGACTTTGGGTCGAGCTGAATAAGCGCATGCAACTTTCCTCAGCCGGAACGGCGCGCGCGCGTTGG
>CAZVSL010000019.1:229-14258 GCA_964629935.1 uncultured Calditrichaceae bacterium
CCGCTATTTCGCACTGTCCTTCGACCACGACGTGGCATCTATCCCACACAGCATCAGTATCACCCAGAGCGAAAGTACGCGGCGCTCCGATGAGCTGGCCTTTTTTGTAGGCCTCGCGTGGGTCGGTGACAGCGGGCAGCTTTTTGAGATCAATCTTGATTTTTTTTGCGGCCTTGTGTGCATTTTCTGTTGAATCCGCCACGACCAGCGCGACCGGCTGACCCAGAAAGTGAACCTCTGATTCAGCTAAAAGAGGCTCATCTTGAATGAGCGGGCCAATCTGATTCTCTCCCGGAATGTCGGCAAAAGATAAGACGGCAACCACGCCGGCGCTGGCGCGCGCCTGGGATAAGTCCAGTTTCCGAATTTCGGCATGCGCTTCCGGCGAACCAAACACAGCGGCGTGCAACATGCCTTCCGGCCGGGCCACGTCATCGACGTACTGAGATTCCCCACGTGTATGTGCTGAGGCATCAAGGTGTTTCATAGAACTCTCTTGCTTTTATGCGTTTTGGAAACAACGTTACGAAATGTGCCATGAGCAATTGCCGAACGAGTAATCTTTTGTAATCTGCTGAGCCCCGAATATCGCTGATCGGTGAAATCTCGGCAACTGCCGTTTTGATAGCTGAAGCCACAGTCTCGCGATTCACTGGCTGGTCTTTGAGAGCACCACAGGTCTTGCGCATGAACAGCGGGATTGGTGCAACGCCGCCCATGGAGAGGCCAGCGTGCCTGATCACCCCTCTTTCTACCTGCAGTTTGATGGCGCTGTTCACGGATGCAATATCAAGAGTTTTCCGCTTTGATACTTTTTCGAAATTGATATGTGTGCTTTTGCCAGGAACCGGGAAAACGATCTTTGTCAGTATTTCCGACGGCTTTTTATCAAGCTGCTTGTAGCCTTTAAAAAAGGAAATCATCGGCGCCGAGCGTTGCTTCTTGCCATTCTGGAGTATCAGCTCAGAGCCTAGCGCCAGCAGCAAAGCCGTCATGTCACCGATTGGCGAGGCGTTAATGATATTGCCTCCGAGGGTTGCGCGGTTGCGAATCTGCCAGGAGGCATTGTAATGATTGTATCTCTCAATTTCCGGCAACATGCCTTTGATCAACGGGTTGCGGCCAAATTCCTCAAACGTGGTCAGTGCACCGACGTGCACTTCGCCTTTTTCTACGGCTATGCCCCTGAGTTCAGGATTGAGGTTGAGCGCTATAACAGATTGCTCAGGAAGCTCATGGCCGCGTTGAACATAAATATCCGTGCCTCCGGCAATAATGACCTGGCCCGATTTCACGCTGCCGTTTGGTTCGGTCTGTTGCAGTTTTTTGAGTCTGTCCGGCACAGTCTGGAAGTAACCCGGGATGGCTGCTGCACTCACGAGCTCGTTTATGATTTCGTTTGGGCGGGCGCCGTTCTGTCTTCCGGAGGTTTTGTTTTCCTTATGGAATCGTTGTACCAGATGCATCCCGGCGCGTTTCAAGGAAGCATAGCCAGTGCAACGACACAAATTGCCGCCGAGGGCAGTGAGCACGCCAGATTCCGATACCTCCGCTCCCGCGTGCATCAGGTATCCGGTGAGAGAAACTACGATGCCCGGGGTGCAAAAACCGCATTGACTGCCGCCTTCGTCAACAATCGCTTGTTGCACCGGCGTGAGCTTCTCCATGTTCAGCCCTTCGATGGTCACCAGGTGCTTGCCTTGCAGCTCCGCCACAGGCATCAGGCAGGAAGTGACGGGCTCATATACGACCTGGTCGCCCCTGAGCTGCCCGATGAGCACGACACATGCACCACAATCGCCTTCTTTGCACCCTTCTTTGGTGCCAACCAGCCGCTCCTGTGTACGCAGAAAATCCAGGACCAGCGTCCCTGCAGGCGCTGCGGTTTGCACTTCATGATCGTTAAGAAGAAAGTGGGTCATATGCGTCATATCGGCCTCCCGGGCTTTGGTGGGGGTGTTCGATTGTGCCGAGAAATTTATACACGGCTTCTCAACTCATGGCTGTATTAAAACAAGCCAGGGCAGATTGCCGGGATTGCTACAAATATATCAAACCTGCGACCGAATTGCAACCAAAATCCTGGCAGCCAGGCTCACCAAAAGCGTTGACATTGATCCTGTGGTTTACTATTGTGGGTGTTGTCCTTAAGACTTATTAATCTTGTATCTGTGGTCACGATATGGCTAAAGAAATCGAACGCAAATTTCTGGTGAAGCAAGACTTGTGGCAGCCGGGTGAAAGACACAAGCTTTACAAGCAAGGTTATTTGAGCCTGGATCCTGAGCGCAACGTTCGCGTGCGCAGCAACGGCGAGCGGGCATTTCTTACCATTAAAGGCAAAACCAGGGGCGCCACGCGCTCGGAATTTGAATACGAAATACCTCCTGGTGACGCTGAGCAGATGCTCGACACGCTCTGCCATCAACCAGTCATAGAAAAGACGCGCTATGAAATCGAGTATGCAGGCTTTGTATGGGAAGTAGATGTTTTTCACGGAGACAACGCCGGGCTGATTCTGGCGGAGATCGAGCTTGAGCATGAAACACAAACAGTGAAATTGCCGGAGTGGGCAGGGCAGGAGGTGACCGGGGACCCGCGCTATTATAACGCATATCTGGCGCAGCACCCCTATCGCTCCTGGCCTTGAGGCGCAATTGCGCCATTCTGTGCGCTGATTTAACAGAGATTGAATAATTCCGGATAGGAGGCGGCGACCAGGCTATGGACATTTTCTTTCGAAGCACCAAGATGCTGGAATCTCAGATCGATGAGTTTCTGGATGCGGTGAGTCAGGGGGGGCTTGTTTTCAAAGAAGCGGTCAATCACTATCTCAACAACGAGATCGACAAGTTCGAAGAGAATATCGCTGCCATAAACAAGCTGGAGAACAAGGCAGATGACTTGCGCCGCGACATCGAGAGTCATCTTTACACCCATTCTTTGATCCCTGAACATCGCGGCGATGTGCTGGGCTTGCTGGAAAATATGGATGATGTGGTGGATGTGGCAAAAGGCTCGCTTTATCAATTTTCCATCGAGGAGCCTGTTGTTGATAAACCGCTGGTACAGGAGTTTATCGATCTGGCTGATAAGGCAGCTACCGCTGCTGAGTACATCGTGCTGGCCAGCCGTCACTTTTTCCGCGACGTGCGCGCAGTTAAGGACCACCTGCACAAGGTATATTTTTTCGAAAAAGAAGCAGATAAAGCCGCAGAGCATCTGAAACGCATGATCTTTAAACTCGATATCGACTTGAGCCGCAAGATTCAGTTGTCGAGTTTTGTCTGGCATGTGGATCAGTTAGCGGACCGTGCTGAACAGGTGGCCGACCGTCTTTCCATCTATGCCATCAAACGGAGCGTTTAGAGAATGCCCTTGATCTTTCTCTCCAGCGGTCTGTTCCTCGGCTGGTCGCTTGGCGCCAACGATGCCGCCAACATATTCGGCACGGCGGTCGGCAGCCGCATGATTCGCTTCCGCACGGCTGCTCTGATCTGCGGCGCTTTTGTCATCCTTGGTGCTGTTATCAGCGGCGCAGGGGTGACGCGCACCCTAGGCGCCCTCGGTTCAGTCGATACGATTGCCGGTGCTTTTGTGGTGGCATTGTGCGCCGGATTGAGCGTGTTTTGGATGTCACGTCTCAAAATGCCGGTTTCGACCTCACAAGCGATCATCGGTGCGCTCATCGGCTGGAATTTTTACGCCGGCGCCTGGACCGACTACACGCTTGTGAGCAAGATCGTTGCCACCTGGCTGCTTTGTCCTGTCCTGGCGGCATTGTTTTCTCTGCTGTTGTTCACAGCATTCCGCGCTTTCTTCAATCGCGCCAATATTCATTTGCTGCGCATGGACATGTTCTTGCGCGTTTCGCTGGTTGTGGGCGGCGCGTTTGGCGCTTACAGCCTGGGCGCCAATAACATCGCCAATGTCATGGGCGTATTCGTGCCGGTTTCGCCCTTCGACCATTTACAGATCGGCGCCGGATTGACGCTCACGAGCGCACAGGTGCTGTACTTCATCGGCGGCGTTTCCATCGCCGTGGGCGTCTATACTTACTCCGGCAAGGTCATGGAAACGGTTGGCAGCGGCATTCTCCGGCTTTCACCTGAAGCGGCTCTGGTGGTGGTGGTGGCGCACGGACTGGTGCTTTTTCTGTTTGCGTCTATGACTTTAAAAACCTGGTTGCTCAATGCCGGTTTACCCACAGTGCCGTTGGTTCCGGTTTCGAGCACCCAGGCGGTGGTTGGCGGCGTGCTCGGCATTGGCTTGCTCAAAGGCGCGCGCAACATTAATTTTGGCATGTTGGGCGGAATTGCTGCCGGTTGGCTCACCACGCCCGTCGTCGCCGGACTCTTAACTTTTTTTGCGCTCTTCGTGGTGCAAAATGTGTTCAAACAGAAGGTCAGCGAACCGCATCGCTTTGAAATCGACGACAAAGCTCTGACGCATCTGGCAGGAACAGAACTCGACACGACGGCTCTTGCTGAGCTGGGAAATCGAAAATTTGACGATGCCCAATCCTTGCGGGCTGCAGCCCAAAAAGCCGGAATCACGGCGGAATCAGAGTTGAAGATGGTGGCGCATGCTTCTGAGGTGTTGAATATTCAGGTTGACGCCGATATTATTGATAGGAAGCTCAAAGATGGCAGACTCTCGGAAGCACAGCTTCGGACGCTTGAGAGCCTGGTAGACCAGAGTTTTAAATACCGTTGGCAGCTCGCTGATGCATTGCGTGCTCACGGCCAGGCGTGGCGATTGAAGCGCAATTCAAAACGGTACCGCGTAGATTATAATGATGACATCGTCTCAGACCTGAACCATGTGATTCGGGTGTTGCGCCGCAGTCAGGATGGCTAGCAACGCCCTCTATCCGCATAGAGTTGACGTTGAAGATAGGTATTGATCTGTAATGATTTAGGTTCTTAAGAGGCAAATATTCAGGCTCGCTCACTATGAGATAATGAGATAACCCTGGCGACATGCACACAAGGTGATGGATACTTTTTACAAGCATAAGAAATTAATCATCTATAGCTGTCTCTGTCTCGCCGCTGTGATTTTCATCCCCATCAAGGTTGGCTATTCTGTCGATGCGCCGGGGAAGATTGTGGCTGCACGTGAATGGGTGGTGGCTCGCGGCACAGATGGCAGGCTGCTCTCCACAGTGCTGGACCATAAACGAGGCATGCATGAGAACTACTCTGTAGCGCAATTCGAGCGTGGCGACGCAGTGCAGTTTAGCTTGAAGCGCCACATCGCTTCCGGTGTTGCGGTCGCCGCAGGCGATACGGTAGGCTCCATCTATTCCAACGACTTTGAGCGCGAATATGTTGAGCTCAAGGGCTTGCTCACTGAAGCACGAGCCAACCTGGATTATCTCAGGACGGGAGAGAAGCAGGCAGTAGTCGAGGAAGCCAGGCGCAATCTGGAATTGGCCAGGAAGCAGGCGGAAGAACAGGAGAAAGTCTTTCAACGCGTCCGGGGTTTGCATGAAAGAAATCTGATCTCGAAGGAAGAATTCGAGATTACAGCCGGTGAGCGGGAGCTGAACGAAATAAGAGTGATGATCGCGCAAGCGCAACTGCAGCGCGTACAGAGTGGCGCCAAATCAGAAGAGGTTGAGCTGATCAAGGCGCGAATCGAAGCCCTCGAGCAGCAATTGCAGACCTTACGCAAGCGGGCCGAGCAATTTACTTTGGTGTCGCCGGTTTCCGGCATCGCTCAGCAGGTATTCTCAGGCGACACCATCCTGGTGCTACAAGACACAACTGAGCTGATCCTGAAAATGCCGATCCCCTGGCGCCAACGCCGGTATGTTGCCGCCGGGCAGGCTGTGAAGCTGAGTGCACCGGACGTCAACGGCGAACCGGCCGGAAGCCTGCTCAAGATTGACCAATCGGTTCATAATCTTGGCGGCGTACCTGTACTGTTTGCCACTGCCAGCATCGATGCCTATCATCCCGACCTGGCGCCCGGGCTCATGCTCGAGTGTTCCATCGCCTGTGAACCGGTTAAGCCGCGCCAGTATGTCGCGCGCATTCTGAAGGCGATGTGGAGATAATTTCCGATGCGTTTAGAATATAAATTTGTGGTGCACCAGGAGCATCTGGACAATTTGCGCGCCGATATACTGCCGTTTATGGAGGTTGACAGCCACGCCCTGCAGCGACACGTGCCGGAATACACCGTGCGCAGTATCTACTTCGACACACTCAAAATGGACTTTTATCGAGAAAAGGTGGAGGGCATCCGTGCACGCAAGAAGGTCCGCATTCGCGGCTACAATACGGCTACAGAAGAAAGCATCGTGTACCTGGAGCTCAAGCGCAAATTCGAAAATACCATTCTGAAGGACCGTTCACCGCTTTATTTCAATAACTTGAGCGCCTTGCTTGTTAGTAACGATGTCGACAACTATATTCTGAACGGCAAGGGTCATGTTGGTTCCCTGATGAACGCAAACAAATTCCTGTTTCATCTCAAGAGCAAGGCGCTGCGTCCGGTTGTGCTTGTCGTCTATGAGCGCGAAGCTTATTACTGCAAATTCAACCGAAACCTGCGGGTAACCTTTGACAAGAAGCTGCGGTCAAAAGCGTTGCCGGCGCCGGAGGAGCTGTTTACAGACAATGATCTGCGCTACGCATTTGCCAACTGTTTTGTGCTTGAAATCAAGTTTCACGACGGCTTCCCCAGGTGGCTTCAAACGATCATCGAGCGTTACGGGCTTATCCGCTCCGCCGTGTCCAAGTATACCATTTGTGTCGATAGCCAGAAGCTGGCGAGACCGTCCCGCATACGCAACACGCTTTTAATTTAATGCAGCTTATCAAAAAGCAACTGGCCTCATGTTAGATGACTTCCAAGATGTATTCCAGCTTACGCTGCCCCTCGAAGATATCATCGCGAATTTGCTGGTAGCATTTATCTGCGGCCTGAGCATTTCGTTTCTGTATCGCAAGCTATATCGGGGACCGGGCTATCAGGCTAATTTTGTCAATGGCCTGGTGATTCTTTCCCTGATCACAGCCGTGGTTATCATGGTCATCGGCAACAATCTCGCCCGTGCGTTCGGCTTGGTTGGCGCCATGTCCATAATCAGGTTTCGAACAGCCGTCAAAGACGTGCAGGATATCATCTTCATTTTCTTTGCGCTGACAATGGGCATGGCAGCCGGAGTCGGGATTCATCGGCTGGCCATAGTCGGCACCATTTTCATCGGGGTGGTGTTTTATCTGCTCAACAGAACGAACATGGTCACGCCGACAAAGAAGGAGTTCTTGCTGCAGTTCAATGTCTCCGCCAATGGTGAATCTGGCGAGCCTGAGTATCTTCCTGTCTTGAAACAATACTGCCGGCACACCAAACTCATCAATGTAAAATCCATCGGCGCCGACGATTCGCTCGAGCTTTCCTATTACATCAAAATGAAACATGACCACAGCAATACCGAGCTTGTGCGCGATATCAAAACAATCGATGGCGTCAAACATGTGAATCTGTTTTATGATGAGGAGCAGTTTTAGGTAAGGTGTTAAAGTGTTTGTGGGTTTTCAGGTTTCATATTGCGGCAAGCTATAGGTGAGATGCAAATTAGCGATGAGGTACAGCAAGTGCTTCGAATTCGATTTCAGCCAAACATGCCGTCTCAGGTATCAGGTGACTCTTCATCTGCCTCCAGTATTTCATTTCCCATATCCGCCGGTCAGCTAAAGCTGGCTGTAACATTTTGTCTTTTCTTTATCGCCGTTCCGGTTCTCGGTCAGGACGGGATTTCTGTTACGCTGCAATTACTGGATACCGCAAGCATCGAAGTCCCGGAACCGTCCGGTCTGGCCTTGCACGCTGACGGCCGTGCCCTGTGGACGGTCAGCGACCGCACGAACCAGGTATACAAGCTGATGCTCACGGGTGAAACGCGTGACACCCTGAGCTACGAAGGCGACGATCTTGAAGGCATTGCTTACGATCCTGTGGACCAGACGCTTCTGGTCGTCGAGGAAAAGACGCGCGAGGTGGTGCAGCTTGATACAACTGGTCGGGAGCTGCGGCGCGTCACCGTGGCTGTCGAACGCGAGAAATCCAACAAAGGGCTGGAGGGCATCACCATCAATCCGGCCAGCCGCCATGTTTTTGTGCTCAACGAGAAATCACCCAAACTCTTGCTGGAGCTGGACGGTGGCCTGGTTCTGATTGGTCAGTATAAACTGGCCTTTGCGAAGGACTATTCCGGTATCGCATTTGATGCAAAACGCCAGGGATTGTGGATTGTCAGCGACAAGTCACGCTCGCTTACGTTCTGCGATTTGACAGGTCAACCGCTGCACTCTTTCATTCTGGAGATTGACAAAGCAGAAGGCATCGCGCTGGATTATGAAAAAGGCCTGCTGTACATTGTGAGCGATTCTGAGGAGATGCTGTATGAGTTTATAATAGGAGATGTATCAGATTGATAACGTGCAACGGAATACGCCGCCCTTCTGATTTGGCATGACAAGCAACCCCTGTCCAGAGTGCTACTCTTTCCGCCGTCATTTTGAACCAATCAACAAGGCATAACAATGAGCAAATCCCTGGCCCTTGTCTTGCTTACCTTAACAGCAAGCACCCTGTATGCGCAAACCCTGGTCATCAACGAATTCATGGCCGATAACGAGACCACCATCGCCGACCCCACGGACGGCGCTTTCGACGACTGGATCGAAATATATAATCCCGGCGCCACGGAGGTCAATCTTTCTAATTTTTACCTTACCGACGAAGCGGGCGTGCCCATGCAGTGGCCCTTTCCCGATACCACCATTGCCCCGGCCGGCTTTTTGCTGGTCTGGGCAGACGGCGATACCGGCGCCGGCCTGCATACCAACTTCAGACTGAGCAGAAGCGGTGAGTTTATCGGACTTTATTTCGATGGTGGGACTGACGCCGTCGTGGTGGATACACTTACTTTTGGACCGCAGTCGCCGGATATCTCCTACGGCCGCAACCCGGATGGCAGCGACACCTTCAGCTTCTTCTCACCCGCAACACCGGGCGCATCCAACAGCGGAGAGCTTCAGATCCCGCAGCTTTTCATCAATGAATTGATGGCCGACAACAGCAAGACCATCATCGATCCGACGGATGGCGCTTTTGATGACTGGCTGGAAATCTATAACGCTGAACAGGAAGACGTCGAGCTCACCAATTTCTTCCTGACCGATGATCCCGCACAACCGGCTAAATGGCCATTTCCTGCGGGAGTAATTGCGCCGGGCAGCCATCTGCTGGTGTGGGCGGACAACGATAGCAGCAACACCAGCGGTTTACACACGAACTTTGCGCTCAGCCGCCAGGGCGAGTTTCTCGGCCTTTACTTCAATACGGGCACCGATATCATTGCCATCGACACGCTGAGTTTTGGTGAGCAGCGGACAGATGTGTCCTACGGCAGATTGCCGGACGGTTCTGGCAATTTCGCTCTGTTTTCCCCGGCCACGCCGGGCACAGCCAACGCAAATGAGCTTGCCATCCCGCCTGTCTTGATCAATGAGGTCATGGCCGACAATACTTTTATCATTCGGGATCCTACTGATGACGTCTTCGATGATTGGGTGGAAATATACAACGCCGGAGATAGCGCGCTCAATCTCGACGGTTTCTTCCTGACCGACGATGATGACGACCGCGGCAGATGGCCTTTCCCCGACACCACGTTGAACCCCGGCGCGTTTGCCCTGATCTGGGCCGACAATGACAGCGGCGAGGCCGGCCTGCATACGAATTTCGGTTTGAGCAAGAGCGGCGACTTTATTGGCCTGTACTGGTACACCGGTGCGGACACAGTACTGGTGGATGCGCGGGAATTCGGGCCGCAGCGGTCGGATATTTCATTGGGGCGCAATCCGGACGGCGGCGAGACTTTCGTGTTCTATATTGTGCCGACGCCCGGCGTTTCCAATGCTGCCGGCACGGTATTGATCGAGCGCAATCTCTTCATCAATGAGCTTATGGCTGATAATCTTAGTTTCTTGCAAGATCCCACTGACGGCAATTTCGACGATTGGCTGGAGCTTTATAACGGCGGTGTCAGCGAGGTCAATCTCTCGGGCTACTATCTGACGGACGATTCCGGCCAAACCAGGCAATGGCCCTTGCCGGATACCACCCTGGCCGCCGGAGATTTCCTGCTGGTCTGGACGGACGGCGATGCTGGCGCGCCGGGCCTGCACGCCAATTTCAGACTCAGCCGCAGCGGCGAGTTTGTCGGTTTGTATTTCGATGCCGGTGCGGAGATTCTTGCTATTGACACCCTCAGGTTTGGCGAACAAACCACAGATGTGTCCTACGGACGCAATCCTGATGGCAGCGAAGAGCTCGTGTTCTACGCGCAAGGCACGCCCGGCAGCTCCAATGCGGATGGCGTGATCGTCTCGGTAGATGTGCAGGTGGGACAGCTCGTGCGCGACTTCGGTTTGCAACAGAACTATCCCAATCCCTTCAACCCTGAGACTACTATCAGCTATGCGATTGCCGCGAATGGCAGTGTGAAGCTGACGATATACAATCTACTCGGACAAGAAATCGTAACGTTGGTTGATAAGAAGCAGCAACGCGGACAATACAGCGTGAGCTGGGATGGCCGGGACGCAGCCGGCAAGCAAGTTGCGAGCGGCGTTTATGTCTATAGAATTGAGGTGCACGACTTTGTCGAGACGCGGAAGATGCTATTACTCAGGTAGCCGGAATTGATCTATTTCTCTATGTACGAAAAACCTGCTCAAGTGACAATTCGAATCCAGCAAGCACTTCCGATGTAAGGCTTGCGTCTCCCTCAAGTCGCTGCGTCCGCACATATTTGCCCTCGCGCAGGTTGAAGGTCTCCACCCGCTTTTTCTTTGGGTCGACGATCCAGTACTCTTTGACACCGTACTGCTCGTACAGCTCTTTTTTCTCGACCAGATCGTAATAACCGGTGGAGGGTGAGAGAATCTCGATGATCAAATCCGGCGCCGGCCCGATATGCTCTTCTGTAATGATATCCAGATTGTCTTTAGCGATGAAGACGATGTCTGGTTGCAGCACAACGCGTTCATCCAGCACCATATCTACAGGTGCATAGAGTACTTTGCCTGATTTATTTTCCCTGACAAAACTGCGAATTTCATGCTCTATGTTGCCGCTGATCTCTTGATGTTTGATAGAAGGCGCCGGCACCATAACGAGTTCTCCGTTATAGATTTCATAGCGTTGCCCGTCATCCGGCATGTCGAGGTAGTCTTGATACGAGTAGTTTTTGCGTTGGCTGAGATAGGCCCGGGCGGTTTCTTTGACTTTCATGGTCAGGTCTCTATTCTTGCTTTCTGAAAACATTAGCTTGCGAAAACCTGCGCAAGCGGCATCTCGAATCCAGCAAGCACTTCCGATGTAAGGCTTGCGTCTCCCTCAAGTCGCTGCGTCCGCACATATTTGCCCTCGCGCAGGTTGAAGGTCTCCACCCGCTTTTTCTTTGGGTCGACGATCCAGTACTCTTTGACACCGTACTGCTCGTACAGCTCTTTTTTCTCGACCAGATCGTAATAACCGGTGGAGGGTGAGAGAATCTCGATGATCAAATCCGGCGCCGGCCCGATATGCTCTTCTGTAATGATATCCAGATTGTCTTTAGCGATGAAGACGATGTCTGGTTGCAGCACAACGCGTTCATCCAGCACCATATCTACAGGTGCATAGAGTACTTTGCCTGATTTATTTTCCCTGACAAAACTGCGAATTTCATGCTCTATGTTGCCGCTGATCTCTTGATGTTTGATAGAAGGCGCCGGCACCATAACGAGTTCTCCGTTATAGATTTCATAGCGTTGCCCGTCATCCGGCATGTCGAGGTAGTCTTGATAGGAGTAGTTTTTGCGTTGGCTGAGATAGGTTCGGGCGGTTTCTTTGACTTTCATGGTTGTGCTTAGCCTGAAAAATTCACAAACATCATTCAACTTAAGTCAAGTCAGTAACAAACAGAGATGTAGCGAAGTAGTGCCTGTCCCGAAAGCATTCGGCGAGTGCTTTCGGGTTTCAGCCATCGTGCCTGCTCCGCTGTTGTTGAGCGGAGAATGTCCTTACGCGAAGCGCATCTTTATGAATAAGTCGTGTTTGATAGTCATTAAAGATAAATGAATAATGTGCAAAAAGCAAACCAATCAACTCCATCATTTTTTCCCTACAATTTTGTCCCTTTTGCCTTATCCTTTCTTGATTTTCACAACTGCATATCCTATATTCGAGCCAGTATGACTTATGGCTTACTCACCACTGTTATTTATCAACCTATGTACTTCACATTTTTCACGATCCACTTAAACCTAAGACTGGAGTACGCCCTATGCTCTCCTTTTCCCAAATAGTCCGGAGTTCGGTGGGCAAGAAGTATGTCATGGCGATTACAGGACTGGCCATGATCATCTTCCTGATCGAACACGTATCAGGAAACTTGCTGCTGTTCAGCAAGAACCCGGACCCATACAACAAATATGCTGATTTTCTCATCAGCTTCGGCGCCATATTGATTGTCGCTGAAGTCATTCTGATTGCGATTTTGCTGTTTCATGTTTATTCCGGTGTTTCAATCTACATTGGCAAGAAGAAGGCGCGGCCCGATGATTATGTAAAAAAGGGCGATGCCGGAGACCCGAGCAAAAAGACCTTCTCTTCCATGACTATGATCTATACCGGTGTGATCACCTTTGTCTTCATCATCATCCATTTGAAAACCTTCAAATTCGGTCCGCATTACACCAGCGTTGTTGAGGGCGAGCCCATTCGTGACCTCCATACCCTGGTCTGGGAGGTGTTTCAGCAGCCCCTGTACGTGGTCTGGTATGTGGGCGCGATCTTGTTGCTGGGTTTTCACTTGCGGCATGGCTTCTGGAGCTCATTCCAGTCGCTGGGCGCGAGTCACCCACGTTACTCGCCGATCATCTATGCAGTCGGTATTTTCCTGGCAATCGTGATCACAGTGGGATTCATCGGTATTCCCATTTGGATATTCTTCACAGGAGCGTAAAATTATGACCCTCGACTCAAAAGTACCTGATGGTCCCCTTGCTGAGAAGTGGGACAAGCATCGCTTCAATCTCAAGCTCGTCAATCCGGCCAACAAACGCAAATACACCATCATTGTGGTCGGAACCGGACTTGCCGGCGGCTCGGCGGCCGCGACTCTTGGTGAGCTTGGCTACAATGTCTTAAATTTCTGTATTCAGGATTCTTCGCGCCGGGCCCACAGCATCGCGGCCCAGGGCGGCATAAATGCAGCCAAGAACTATCCCAACGATGGTGACAGCATCTGGCGGCTTTTCTACGATACCGTAAAAGGCGGCGATTACCGCTCGCGCGAAGCCAACGTCTATCGCCTGGCGCAGGTTAGCAATAGCATCATCGACCAGTGTGTGGCGCAGGGCGTGCCCTTCGCACGTGAATATGGCGGGCTGCTCGACAACCGCTCGTTTGGCGGCGCGCAGGTCTCGCGCACTTTCTATGCCCGCGGGCAAACCGGCCAGCAGTTGCTGCTGGGCGCTTATCACTCGCTCATGCGCCAGGTAGAGCTGGGCAAAGTCAAGATGTTTCCGCGCTATGAGATGCTCGACCTGGTAATCCAAAATGGCCATGCACGCGGCATTGTGACCAGAAATCTGGTCAACGGCAAAATCGAATCGTTTGCCGGCGATGCGGTGGTGCTGGCGACCGGCGGCTATGGCAATATCTTCTATCTTTCCACAAATGCCAAAAACTCCAATGCCACGGCAGTCTGGCGCTGCTACAAGCGCGGCGCGCTGTTCGCAAATCCGTGCTTCACGCAAATTCATCCCACCTGTATCCCGGTTTCCGGCGATTATCAGAGCAAGCTCACGCTGATGAGCGAAAGCTTACGCAACGACGGCCGCGTGTGGGTGCCGAAGGAGAAGGGCGACAACCGCCATCCAAACGAAATCCCGGAAGACGCGCGCGATTATTACCTGGAACGCCGTTATCCCAGCTTCGGCAACCTGGTGCCGCG
>CAZVSL010000019.1:14268-25746 GCA_964629935.1 uncultured Calditrichaceae bacterium
GTGTGCGACGAAGGTCGCGGCGTGGGCGAGACCAAATACGCCGTCTATCTCGATTTCGCTGATGCCATCGAGCGCATGGGTGAGCAGACGATTCGCGACAAATATGGCAACCTGTTCGATATGTACGAACGCATCACCGGCGAAAATCCGTACAAGGCGCCCATGCGCATCTATCCCGCAGTGCATTATACCATGGGCGGCTTGTGGGTCGACTACAACCTCATGAGTACCGTGCCGGGCTTGTTTGTGCTGGGCGAGGCCAATTTCTCCGACCACGGCGCCAACCGCCTGGGCGCCAGCGCCTTGATGCAGGGCCTGGCGGACGGCTACTTTGTGATCCCGTATACCATCGGAGACTATCTTGCCAACACCGGCGTCAGCGGCGCCAAAACCGACGATGCAGAATTCAAGCAGACAGAAGAAGAAGTCAGAAGCGGCGTCGATAAGATGCTGTCGGTAAAGGGCAAGAAGACGGTGACCGAGTTTCACCGCGAGCTGGGTTCGATGGTTTGGGAATACATCGGTATGGCGCGCAACGAAGGTGGCTTGAAAAAAGCCATGCAGGAAATCCCCAAACTGAAAGAGGCCTTCTGGAATGACGTGCTGGTCACAGGTGAGCAGGAGGATCTCAACAAGAACCTCGAGTTTGCCGGCCGCGTGGCGGATTATTTCGAGCTGGCTGAGCTGATGGCAAAGGACGCTCTGTATCGTGAAGAGTCCTGCGGCGGCCATTTTCGGGAGGAATTTCAGACCGAAGAAGGCGAGGCAAAGCGCGACGATGATAACTTTGCCAATGTTGCGGCCTGGGAATATACGGGTGACGGCAAGGAAGCAAAGCTCAACAAGGAAGAGCTCGTGTTCGAAAACGTCAAGCTGACCCAGCGTAGCTACAAATAACCATCGATTAAGAAGTGCTTCGAACGCTCAGAGGTGAGCGAAGACCGAAACAGATAAAGGAGAAATCACCGAATGGAAGGAATGACCTTAAACCTGAAAGTCTGGCGCCAGAAAAATGCGACCACGCCGGGCAAGCTGGCGCCATATAAGCTGGAAGACGTTTCTCCTCATATGTCCTTCCTCGAGATGCTTGATGTGCTCAACGAAAAGCTGGTCAAAGAAGGACAGGAGCCGGTGGAGTTTGACAACGACTGCCGTGAAGGTATATGCGGCATGTGCAGCCTGGTCATCAACGGTGTGGCGCACGGACCGTGGCGCGGCGCAGCGACCTGCCAGGTGCACATGCGGGAATATAAAGATGGCGATACCATCGTGATCGAGCCGTGGCGAGCGAAGGCCTTTCCTGTGGTCAAGGATCTGGTGGTGGACCGCACGTCTTTCGACCGCATCATGCAGGCCGGCGGCTATGTTTCCATGAATGTGGGCGGCGCGCCGGATGCCAACAATGTCCCGATTCCAAAGCCCATTGCCGATGAGGCCATGGATGCTGCATCCTGCATTGGCTGCGGCGCCTGTGTGGCAGCGTGCCCGAATGCCTCTGCCTCCTTGTTTACTGCTGCCAAGATATCGCAGCTCGCGCTGCTGCCGCAGGGTCAACCGGAACGCCACCGCCGGGTCCTGCGCATGGTGGAGCAGGGAGATATAGAAGGCTTCGGCGACTGCTCAAATCACGCCGAGTGCGAGGCAGTGTGCCCCAAGGAAATTTCGATTTCGCATATTGCGCGCATGAAGCGGGAGTATATCAAAGCGGCGTTGACCTCAAAGGAGTGATGTTGTTTGACTTGCCGTCGATAGTAAATGGAACTCGTTTTGTTTTCTATCTCGCGCAGAGTTCGTTTGTTAAGTGGCGGACTCTGCGTGAGACATGCTGTGCGTGATTGGTTTGATTGATCACAACCCCTCTCTATGTGACTTTGCTGTCTCCACCGCAGGATAATCTTGTGCCCAAGAACAATCAAAATCTGACAGGAGCCGTTTTGGCAGAGGTTAGCCAAAGAGGACAGCATCAGGCTGAAAAGGTAGGCAGCCATAAACAACAAACGGCTTCAATGGACGGTCGGCAGCGGTTCTCTGAGTTCGTATTTGAGTTTTTTCGCGGGTCGTTTTTGTCCGTCAAGTTTGATTCGTGTCACCTACTGCCAGTGGGTCGTGCCGTTGTGTAAAAAAAACAGGGCCTTAGCGAAATAGTGACTGCTACGTGAATTTTTCAGTTAGTTCCGCTGTTGTTGGGCGAAGATTTTCCATACGCGCAGCGCATTCTTGTGAATAGGTCGGGCAAGAAAAACGGCTTTGGTAAGGAAATAGCGCCTAAAGGTAATCATGGAAAGTTCATTCAATCTGGTGGCAATCATTTTGCTGCTTGGAACGACTCAGGGCTTGTTTCTGGCCGTGTTGCTCCTCAACAAGCCCATTAACAGGAAAGCCAACAGACTCCTGGCCCTGTTGATCATCTCCTACTCGGCCTTCATTGTCGAGTCATCACTCTCGGGCATGCAAGTGGCTAAAGAATTCCCGCACATTCTGGGTTTAACTGCCGGTATTGTGTTTTTACACGGGCCCCTCCACTATTTGTATGCCCGATCGTTAATATCTTCCAACGTATCATTTTCCAAGAAAGACCTGCTCCATTTTGTCCCCTTCACCGCCTTTTATTTATACTTTTTATTTCCTTTTTACCTTCAAAGCGGGGCCTACAAGCTCTCTTTTTTCGAGTCGATTGAAGAAAATGGTCCCGCGCCAGCGCTCATATTTTTTAGCTGGGCAGTCCTATTGCAAGGGCTAAGCTACATGGGAGTTACGTTTAACCTGTTGAAGAAACATTCCGTTAATATCAAGGATAGATTTTCATTTCTGGAGCAAATTAACCTCAATTGGCTGAAAAAAATTACCGTCATGACAATGATCATCTGGGCTTTGGGGATTGTGATCGAGGTTTTGCAGATATTCGACCTAAACGCATCTGTTCAGGCGGTTGTTCCGATCTCTATTGCTATCCTGATATACGCAATGGGGTATATGGGACTGAGGCAACCGGAGATATTTTCAGGCGCAGCAGAAACCGAAACAAGAGAGTTGAGAAAATATGAACGTTCCGGCTTAAAAAAGCAAAAATCCCAGGAGATTCATCGAAAACTCATCCATTTGATGGAAACTAAGAAAAAATATACGGATAGTAACTTAAAACTCAGTCAACTGGCGCGTATGGTAGCAACAAACCCGAATCATCTGTCGCAAGTGATAAATGAAGAACGACAGCAGAACTTTTACGATTTTGTCAATTGGTATCGAATTGAAGAAGCCAAGAGAATGATAGCGGATCCCTCACAGCAAGAGGTGACTTTGCTATTCATTGCCTATAGCGTCGGGTTCAATTCAAAATCTGCCTTCAACACCGCTTTCAAAAAAAATACCGGAATGACCCCGACTCAATTTAAGAGAAACTCGGTGTAGTAGCCAAATCTTTAAGTTCAAGATGTATTCAGGCTAATTTTTTGAATATCTTTACCGCAGTCATGATTTTGCTCCGTTCGATGCATCAGTCCTCATATCTTACACATTCATAATAGCTTACACACTTTCTGCCTTTTGCCAAAACGTTCTGTCCTGTAGGGCAGGACCTAGGGGAGTGGTGCAGTACGTTCGGGCTTATAGGACAAGTCGAAGAATTCCCCTGATTTGTGTATCATGGCGCAGCGAAAATGAAAAAAAACCGATTCGGTCCATTCTCGCTGATTAACGCCCATATTCCTTCAATATGAAAAGGTATTGGGGAATGAACTCGACTCACTTCTTGAGAAGGAGAAACATGATGAAACGCATTAAAATTTATTTGATCGGAATCGCGGTTTTGCTTGCCACTCAAACGTTGCCGGCACAAGAAACCGGTTGGGGCTTTACTGTGGGTGGGGGCATTTGCGGCGAAAATGTCTACGTGGGCTCGGATGACTATTATGTAATGCCTGTACCAAACGTTAAAGCATCATACTCTAAAGGCAGGGTTGCCTACTCGCTTTCTGTGCTGGAAGGACTGGGAGTCACTTATATGAATCCAAATTTGGGCCTGCTCGCCGGTGTGAATATCAACGCTGGTGAAACCCGAAACTCCGAAGAGTACTCCGTGCTCGGAATTCCGGTGAAACACAGTACCAAAACACGAAAATTGCTGGAAGGCACGCCCAATACGGAAACCCCTTTCGCTTTTAACCTCATGCTGGCCTATTCCTCTCCGGTCGGGATATTTGGGGTCTCGCTGGCCTACCATCCCATATCAGTAGAGTACAACCAGACGGACGACCTCAAAGATGAGACTCGGCACGGATATATGTATTCCGCCCTGTACACGATCGGGGGACAGGCCACTGATCGTCTGTCCATATCTGGTCTGCTCAGTGTTGACTTCATGGATCGAAATTATGCCGACACCTGGTACACCGTTGAGCGGGCGACGAAATCGCTCAACGCTTTCCAGGCCAGTGCTGGCCTGCGCAGCAGTCTGGTTGCCGTGGAGATTAACTACCAAATTTCGAAGCGCGTGAACTTATTACTCGTCGGGGCCACCACCATCCTCTTGGGAGACGCCAGGAATAGTCCCTTTACGGTTGAGACAGTTCAACGCACCATGTCGATACAAACATTATATCACTTCTAACTGATACGATAGCATAAAGAAAGGAAGTGACTCATGAATTCACATGCAAAAGCATTCATGCAGAGTCCCTGGTTCTATTTTTTGACGACCTTTATTCTAACCTGGAGCTTATGCGGGATTTTGATTTTCAACGATATGAGCGGTTCCCCGGTAATTTCGTTTGGTTTGCTGATCCTGGCTATGCTGGCGCCTGGCGTGACCGGGATCCTATTCACCCATGCGATCAAATCAAAGCAAGAGGTCCGGGTTTATTGGAAGCGAATCATCGATGTGAAGCGTCTGTCCCCGGTCTGGCTGGCAATCGTCATTGGTTTGCCGTTTCTGCTGCAAGTTCTGGCCGGCGTAGTTGACGGCCTGACCGGAGGCGTCGGTCTGCGTTCGGGAGAATCGGTGGCTGACTTCATCTCTGACCCGGTCAATCAACTGCTAACCCTCTGTATTATCAGCCTGGTTCCTTTTTTCGAGGAATTGGGCTGGCGGGGGTATGCCCAGGATCTCCTCCAGAAAAAACACAGCGCGGTTACTGCCAGTTTGATTTTGGGTGGAGTTTGGTCACTGTGGCATCTGCCGGCCTCGTTCATTCCTGATACATACCAGGCGGGTCTCGGCATCGGGACGCTCGAATTCTGGCTACATTTTAGTGGCATTGTTTTCTTGAGCGTCACAATTTCCTGGATTTATATCAACACGAATCGCAGTATTCTGGTGATGGTGATTTTTCATGCGATGGTCAATCTTGCGGGTGAACTTATCAAACTATCAGAAGTGGGTGAAACCATTTATACCTTTTCCTGGTTCTCCGCAGCCATGGCCATTTTGTTCGGTTTTGGCAAAGAAATGCAGGTCAACCCGGAAAAACTTCGAGAGTTTCGTTCACGTCAAGTCGCATTTCTCTCGATTGGTCTGCTCGGTCTCATAGCAGTGCAGGCCGTCTCTCAGCCCGTTCCGGCAAACTCGCAAATTCTGAAGACCCAATTTGAAAAGGAGTTAGAGAACATCCACGATGAATATGGTTTTCCCGGCGCAACCGCAGCCTATATCCTCCCTGATGGCACGGTGGAAGTGGTTGCTACCGGGTTGGCTGACAAAGACCACGAAATACCGATGACACCGGAGTCTCGCATGCTGGTCGCAAGTATTGGCAAAACCTTTGTAGCTGCCACAGTTCTGGCTCTGACCGGGGACGGTCGGTTGAATATCGACGACGAAATCTCAAAATGGCTGGATGATCGACCCTGGTTTTGTCGCCTTCCCAATCATGAGTTGATCACCCTGCGCCACCTTTTGAACCACACCTCGGGATTGGGCAACCACGTGGAAAGTAAAAAGTTCGCCCGGGCTTTTGCTGATAACTGGCACGCCGTTGATAGTCCCTTTTCACCGGAATATTTAATCGCCTTCATCTTGGATCAACCGGCACTGTTCCTGCCGGGTGAAGGATGGTCTTACAGCGATACGGGCTATTTGCTTGTCGGCCTCATCATTGAAAAGGTAACCGGGAAGAGCTACTACGACGAAGTTAACCTGCGCTTTCTACAACCTTTGCACTTGACCCGGACCGCACCCGCCAATCAAATCGAACTGGCTCATCTGGCCACGGGTTACGTGTCAGCGGACAACCATTACGGGCTGCCGCCGCAAACGACCCTCCGGCCCGGGGTGATGGCCTGGCACCCCGGTCTCGAATGGACCGGGGGTGGCCTGGTCAGCAACCCGCGAGATCTCGTGATTTGGGGAAAGGCCCTTTTTGAGGGTGAGGTCATAGCCGCAGAGTATCTGCAACTGCTCTTACAATCGGAGCCGGTCAGTAATCAGAATGCAGAATTGCGTTATGGCCTCGGGGTGGCGATTCGTGAGAACGGTCCCTTTGGTTCGACGCTTGGCCACGGTGGCTGGATACCCGGTTACTGCTCCAGTCTTCGTTATTATTCAGAACATGGCGTCTGTATTGCTTTCCAGATTAATACTGATGTAGGGATAATAGATAGCCCAACACCAGTAATCGAAGAAATGGAATTACGACTGGCGGAGGTCGTTATGGCCCGTCTGACCAATTAAGGGCAAAAAAACCAGTCACCCGACTGCCCGGTTCCGCCGTAGCGGCTCCGGACAAATCGCAATTTGCATTTGATCCAGGAAATGTTTATTATACATATTGGATTTATTCAGTCTACTAACAAGACCAATTCACAAGCACATAAAGCACCTATGCAAGCAAATCTAATTCTCGAAGACGGCACCAGATTCGAGGGAGAATCTTTTGGCAGCACTACTTCAGCAGCCGGCGAAGTGGTTTTTAATACAGGCATGGTTGGATACCCGGAGTGTTTTACCGACCCTTCCTACGAGGGTGAAATCATCGTTCTCACTTATCCGCTAATTGGCAATTATGGCGTGCCACAATCAGGCAGTGCAGATGACCCGCTGGCTGGCGGATTTGAATCCGATAAAATTCATATCTCCGGATTGGTGGTTTCTGAGTTCTCGCCCGACTTCAGCCATTGGGGCGGCGTCACCACGCTGAGCGACTGGTTGAAGGAGAATCGCATTCCCGGCATCAGCGGCATCGACACCCGCCACCTGACGCGCAA
This sequence comes from uncultured Calditrichaceae bacterium, assembly GCA_964629935.1. Classification (GTDB taxonomy): domain Bacteria; phylum Zhuqueibacterota; class Zhuqueibacteria; order Oceanimicrobiales; family Oceanimicrobiaceae; genus CAZVSL01. The sequence goes on from CAZVSL010000019.1 coordinate 21,466, forward strand.
GCTGCGAGAGCAGGGCACCATGCTCGGCAAGATCGTCAACAGCGATGACCATGATATCGATTTCGTCGACCCGAACCGGGAAAATCTGGTTGCCAAAGTTTCACCAAAGGAACCGCGAGTATATGGCGATGGCGCCAAAAAAGTCGTGCTTCTAAACTGCGGCTGTAAATATAACATTATTCGCTCTCTGCTGCAATATGACGTCACAGTCAAGTCTGTGCCGTGGGACTGGGATATCAAGAAGGAGAAATTTGACGGTCTCGTCATCTCTAATGGTCCTGGCGATCCAAAGACTCTGGAAGCAACTGTGTCGAATGTGCGCAAAGTTCTGGAGGATGACGCCCCGGTTTTCGGAATCTGCATGGGCAACCAGGTCATGGCCCGCGCTGCCGGCGCCGATACCTTCAAACTCAAGTATGGCCACCGCAGTCAGAATCAGCCCTGTATTCTCGTCGGCTCCAAACGCTGCTTCATCACTTCGCAGAATCACGGCTATGCCGTAGACGAACGTACCCTGCCAGATGAATGGGAACCATGGTTTTTCAACGCCAACGACGGCACCAACGAAGGCCTGCGACACAAACGTAAACCCTTCTTCAGCGTGCAATTTCATCCCGAAGCCTCACCCGGCCCCCTCGACACAGGTTTTCTGTTCCGTGAGTTTTTTGAGAAACTCTAAGTGGAAATCGTTATTCCTAAATCGTAAATCGTATACCTTATACCCTATACCCTAAAATGAATGAACTTCCACAAAAAATCATCATACTCGGCAGCTCCGCTCTGAAAATCGGCGAGGCTGGCGAGTTCGATTATTCCGGCAGCCAGGCCATCAAGGCTCTGAAAGAGGCCGGCATCGAAACAATTTTGGTAAATCCGAACATCGCAACCATCCAGACTTCCGAGCATCTGGCGGACAAAGTCTATTTTTTGCCGGTGACCGCTGATTTTGTCGAGAAGATTATTGCGAAGGAGCGGCCGGATGGCATTTTTCTGGCATTCGGCGGGCAAACGGCGCTGAACTGCGGGCTTGAGCTGGATGAAAACGGCGTGCTGGACAAATATGAGGTGCAGGTGCTCGGTACCTCCCTCGACGCCATCCGCGACACCGAGGACCGCGGGCGTTTTGTCAGGAAGCTGCAGGAAATAGCGGTCAAGACGCCGCGTAGCGTGGCAGTGCATTCCGTTGATGAGGCTCTTGCTGAAGCTGACAAGCTCGGCTATCCGGTGATGATACGCATTGCTTTTGCGTTGGGCGGCCTCGGCTCCGGCCTGTGCACCACAAAAAAAGCAGTGCAGGAGCGCGCGCAAAGAGCCTTTTCCCACACCAAACAGATTTTGATCGAGGAATACCTTGAGGGCTGGAAGGAAGTCGAGTATGAAGTCGTGCGCGATTGTTACGACAATTGCGTCACAGTCTGCAATATGGAGAATTTCGATCCCCTCGGTATTCATACGGGCGAGAGCATCGTTGTGGCGCCGAGCCAGACTCTGAACAACCACGAATACCATCGTCTGCGCGAGCTTGCCATTCGAACTGTGCGGCACATCGGCATTGTCGGCGAATGCAATATTCAATACGCCCTCGACCCCAGGACCGGTGACTATCGCGTCATCGAAGTTAATCCGCGCTTGTCACGCAGCTCGGCTCTCGCCTCCAAGGCCACGGGGTATCCACTTGCTTTTATTGCCGCTAAACTGGCGCTTGGTTTCGGCCTGACGGACCTGAAAAACTCCATCACGCAAACAACTATGGCGTGCTTTGAGCCAGCGCTGGACTATGTTGTCGTAAAGATACCGCGCTGGGATTTGAAGAAATTCCGGCGCGTCTCCAGCCGCATCGGTTCCGGTATGAAATCGGTTGGCGAAGTCATGGCCATCGGGCGATCCTTCGAAGAGGCGTTGCAGAAAGCGCTGCGCATGCTCGATATCGGTGTGGAAGGCCTGACCAGCAATCCGCACCTGCAGTTTGATGATGTTGATAGTGAGCTGAAAAATCCTACTGACGAGCGTATTTTTGCTATCGTTCAGGCCTTTCGTGATGGCCACTCCGTGGAAAAGATTCGTACGCTGACAAATATCGATCCGTGGTTCTTGTTCAAGATAGAACATGCGCTCAAGATCGAAAGCACGCTGAAGCGATATGTCAACGGTATTTGTCCGAAGGGCTTGTTGCTCGAAGCCAAGAAGGCAGGCTTTTCTGACATCCAAATCGCCGACACGCTGAACACCAGCGAAGATGATATCAGAGGGCTGCGCTCCAATTACGGCTTGCGACCTTGCGTGAAGCAAATCGACACGCTGGCCGCGGAATTCCCGGCGCGCACAAATTATCTTTATCTAACGTATAACGGCACGACAAATGATGTCGAATTCAACGGCCAGAACTCGGTTGTGGTGCTGGGCTCCGGCGTTTATCGCATCGGCAGCTCGGTTGAATTTGACTGGTGCTGTGTCAATGCTGTCATGACTTTGCGTGCTCTGGGATATCAGACGATCCTGATCAACTACAACCCGGAAACGGTGAGCACGGACTACGATGAATGCGACCGGCTCTATTTTGACGAGCTGAGCTTCGAGACCATCAACGAGATTTATCAAAAAGAGAATCCTCTCGGCATGATCATCTCCATGGGCGGGCAGATTCCGAACAATCTGGCGCTCAAGTTTAAGCAGAATAATCTCAACGTTTTTGGCACAACATCCGACAATATTGATAAAGCGGAAAACAGACACAGGTTCTCATCATTGCTGGATTCACTCAAAATCGATCAGCCGAGCTGGGAAGAGCTGGTATCCCCAAGGGATGCCAAACGGTTTGCAGAGCGCGTGGGCTATCCCGTACTCGTCCGGCCCTCTTATGTTTTGAGCGGCGCGGCCATGGGTGTGGCTTCAACAGATGAGGAGCTCACCAGCTTTCTGGAACGCGCGGTCGATATTTCCAGCGACCATCCGGTTGTGATCAGCAAGTTCCTGGAAAACGCCAAAGAAATCGAGTTTGATGCCGTTGCGAAGGATGGCGAGCTGGTTATCTATGCCATTTCCGAGCACGTCGAAAACGCCGGCGTGCACTCAGGCGATGCAACGCTTGTGTTTCCGCCACAGAGAACTTATATCGAGACCCTGCGCCGGGTGAAAGCGACCGCCAAGAAAATTGCGCGGGCGCTGCAAATCACCGGTCCGTTCAACATTCAGTTTATCGCCAAGAATAATGATATCAAGGTAATCGAGTGCAATCTGCGCGCCTCACGCAGCTTCCCGTTTGTGTCCAAAGTATCGAACCACAATTTCATTGATTTTGCCACGCGTGTATTGGTCGATAAGCCGGTCAAGGAAATTCGCCGGTCCTTTATGGAGCTGGACTTTGTTGGTGTGAAGGCGCCGCAGTTCTCCTTTACGCGCCTGGCGGGTGCAGACCCGACGCTCGGAGTGGAGATGGCTTCCACCGGCGAAGTTGGGTGCCTGGGCCGCGATTTCAACGAGGCGTTTTTAAAAGCCCTGATTTCTGTGGGATTCAGAATACCCGTGAAAGCGGTGTTGATGTCTACCGGCCCGCTCGAGCGCAAGGCCGAATTTATCGAAAACGCACGCGCCCTGAGCCGCATGGGCGTCAAAATATATTGCACGCGCGGCACGGCACGCTTCATGCGCCAGTACGATATTGAAGCTGAGGTGCTGAACTGGCCGCTTGAACGCAAAAGCCCGAACGTGATCGAGTATATCAGCGATGGCAAGATCGACCTCGTCGTCAACATCCCGAAGAACTATCAGGAGGAAGAACTGACGAACGACTATACGATTCGGCGGACAGCCGTCGACTTTGGCGTGCCGTTGATTACAAATTTGCAGCTCGCCAAACGGCTGGTGGAAGCAATGGAGACCCTGCAGCTCGATAAACTCGAGATCCGGAGTTGGGATGATTATACCTCAACCGGCGTATCGGATGAAGACGTGAGCGGTCTGGAGCGCCTGGCTTAAACTTTGCTACGCATTAGAGTTTGCAGAAGATTGAGCAACTACGAACCTAACATCAGAAGGCACATCAGCAATGCCGCAGACTTCAGAAAGCCTGATGCCGGCCGGCGTCAAGAAATACGCACAGAAGCAAAATCTCCTCGATCATATCAAACCTGCGCCCACGCTATGGCTGTTATTTGCCGTTGCGCTGGCGCTTCGGCTCTTTTTCCTGCAATACCGTTTTGCCGTAGCCTTTGATGAAGTCAACTATCTGAAGCTGGGTGTCAGCGGCCACCTCAATGGCTGGTCCGATCTGCTTCATACCTA
>CAZVSL010000020.1:0-8866 GCA_964629935.1 uncultured Calditrichaceae bacterium
GCATATACCATGGCTTGGGAAACTGCCGGGCGATATCCTGTTCAAGAGGAATAACTTCACGTTTTATTTTCCACTGACAACATCAATTCTGTTGAGTATTATTCTATCCCTACTGCTTTACTTTTTCACAAGAAAGTGATATTTTTGAATGATGACCGCAAAACACAAAAAACATCAAATATTGGCCTATGTCGCGATTGCTCTTATCGCGACACTGTTCATGGGCGCACAGGAATCACAGGACCGGAAGGAGCAAGAAAATGTGGTGCACGTTATCGAGGTTGAAAGCATCATAAGTCCGGTATCAGCAGAATTCATCACCCGCTCGCTTGAACGCGCCGAGGAAGCGGGTGTGCACTGCCTGATTGTACGGCTTGACACACCCGGCGGCCTTCTCGAGTCAACCAGACAGATTACGAAGAGCTTCTTGGCTGCAGACATTCCTGTGATCCTGTATGTATCACCGCAAGGGGCACGAGCGGCTTCAGCAGGTGTGTTTATCAGCTATGCCGCGCACCTTGTTGCTATGGCGCCCAGCACCAATATCGGCGCCGCCACACCCGTGAACATTGGCGGCGGCAGTCCCGATAGCGCCTCAGCGATGAGCAGTAAGATCACAAATGACGCTGTGGCGCAAATTAAGGCACTGGCTGAAAAGCGCGGCCGTAACGTGGAGTGGGCTGAGAAGGCTGTGCGGGAAGCGGTGTCCATCACGGAACAGGAAGCGTTAGATTTGAACGTGATAAACTTCATTTCTCCTTCAGTGGACAGCCTTTTGACACAGATCCATGGGCAAGAGGTAGAGGTTTCCTCCGGGCCTTACACCCTGGACACAAGAGTTGTAACAGTTGTAAACAAAAAGATGAATCTACGCTACCGACTTTTGGAAAAAATCTCAAACCCGAATATAGCTTATATCCTGATGATGTTGGGTATATATGGCATCTTCTTTGAGTTGTCTAATCCTGGAGCAATTTTCCCCGGCGTTGTCGGCGCCATCTTTCTCATTCTGGCCTTATTTGCTTTGCAGACACTGCCGGTAAACTATGCCGGTCTGCTTCTTATACTCCTTGCACTCATTTTGTTTATTCTTGAAGTCAAGATCGCAAGCTTTGGTTTGTTGACTATTGGAGGAATTGTTTCGATGGTACTTGGCTCCCTGATGTTGTTTGACCAACCGCCTGACATTTTTGCGCCTGCGCTCTCGATCTCGCTCCATGTCATCATTACAATGGTCGTGATAACCGCAGCCTTCTTTATCTTTGCGTTCACCTTGGCCTTTAGATCACAGCGCAGCAAAGTCACAACCGGCTCTGAGGGACTTGTTGGTGAAGTTGGCGTCGCGCAGACCCGCCTCGCACCCGAAGGCACGGTAAAAGTGCATGGTGAAATCTGGCGGGCATACTGTGATGGCAAGATCAAGAAAGGTGAAAAAGTCAAGGTTCTCGCCGTAGAAAACAGCCTATTGCTAAAGGTAGGCAAAATCTAATCTGTTGCCATTTATAAACAAGGAGGGATTAAATGCCTTTTATTCTCGTGCTGATTGTGTTCGGAGTGATGATCCTGGCAAGTGCTATCAAGGTACTTCGGGAGTACGAACGTGGCGTGATTTTTCGCCTGGGACGCCTGATTGATGCCAAAGGACCAGGACTTATCATTCTCATCCCATTTATCGACCGCATGGTCAGAATCAGTCTCCGGACTGTGGCCATGGATATTCCAGGCCAGGACGTTATTACCAAGGACAATGTTTCCGTAAAAGTAAACGCCGTTCTCTATTTTCGCGTATTGAACCCATCCAAAGCTGTGGTGGATGTCGAGGATTATCTCTATGCCACTTCTCAGCTTGCACAAACGACGCTGCGTAGTGTTCTCGGTGGCGCCGAGCTCGACGAGATGCTTTCTGAGCGCGAAAAGATCAATAGCAGCTTACAGGAAATCATCGACAGTCACAGCGATCCGTGGGGAGTAAAAGTGACCCTGGTGGAGATAAAGCATGTCGATCTGCCCCAGGAAATGCAGCGTGCCATTGCAAGACAGGCCGAATCAGAACGTGAACGCCGGGCCAAGATCATTCATGCGGCCGGCGAGTTTGAAGCTTCCGAGAAGTTACGTGATGCGGCAAAGGTTATCAGCGACTATCCTCAGGCGCTGCAACTCCGGTTCTTACAAACCCTGACGGAAGTTGCCGCAGAAAACAACTCGACGATTGTGTTTCCGCTGCCTATCGATGTCTTCCGGCACTTCATGGCTGACAGCAAGAAATAACTCGAATTCCTGAGGTTCACGCTTAATCTGGCGCTTTTGCATGGACATCAAAGACAAGCTGCGTTTACTCGAATCTCTGCCCCGCAACAGGAAAGCAGTCGTTGAAAATACCAGCCTGAGCCTGAATGTTCCAGCGGCGGCTGCATCGCCAGACATTTCCCAGGTAAGCACGCCGCTGGGGTCATTTTCTCTACATGCGCGCCAACTACCAAGCAGCCATGAGCACGGCTCTGTGTCGCTTGGAGCGTTCATACAGCAACAACCGGAGCTACTTGCTGTTGCAGGTTGCTCCGGTTCAAGCTATCTTACCGACCTGAGAAAAACAGTCTTTGTCGACACCGAAACAACCGGCCTGTCAGGAGGCGCAGGCACCTGTGCATTTCTAATAGGCATTGGTTATTTTCAAGATGATGTGTTTTGTCTTACACAGTATCTAATGAATGATTTTAATGAGGAGCCTGCTCTCTACCACGCCCTCAATCAGTTCATCGAAAAATTTGAACTGGTTGTGACGTATAATGGCAAATCCTTCGACATGCCACTTATAAACTCGCGAAACGTCTTTCTCGGTACCAACTCTTCTTTTGCGACGCTTGAACATTTCGATCTGCTTCACGCGGTACGCCGGCTTTGGAGCCATCGGATGCCGGATTGCACTCTGGAAACAAGTGAAATGATGCTGCTCGGTCACGCCCGATCGGGTGACATACCGGGCTACCTCATACCCTATCGCTTTTTTGACTATTTGAGAACACGGGATTTCGATGCCATTAAACCGGTTTTGTATCACAATCGTCAGGATATTCTTTCCATGGTTGCTTTGACCACAAAGATGTTGATGACGCTCTCTTCTCCGCACACTATGTGCAACGATACGGAAGACACACTACGGATCGGCAATCTGTTTGAGCGCGTGGACAAATATGAAGCGGCCATCGGGCTCTATCATCAAATACTCTCACGTAACATTGCCCTTCAACCAACACGCCAAACCGTCCTCATCAGAATGGCGCTTTGCTACAAGAAAACAGGTGACTGGCAGATGGCGGCGCAAACCTGGCAGGACTGTATCGAGACCGAACGCTATCACCCTCTCCCCTACATTGAGCTAGCGAAGCACTACGAGCACAAAATGAAGAACCCTTTCCAGGCACTGTCATTGGTCAACAAGGCTCTTTCCGAACTTGCCATCCTGGATAATTTGAACCAGGGGGCAAACCTGCATCACTACAGGCTGGATCTTGAATATCGCCGCCAGAGATTGAAAGGGAAAGTTTCTGAGGGTAGTGAATAAGAGAAAGCGGAAGCGGAATCTATGACATCATCAGCATACGAGCGCCATCAACCACCCGGACGGCCGTTTGTATATGTAGCAATCGGCTCGAGTCCGATTTCAAAATTAACAAATTGACCCTTCTTCACCCGCACACGGTAATAACTTCGCGGGCGGTAGCCTTTGCAAGTTACCTCGACTGTGTATTCACCTGCATGTAACAAACGGTAAAAGCGTCCAAATACAGCGTCTGATTTTCGTGGGTTGACGTAATCTGCCTTGAAACGTCTGATACTAACTTCAGCACTGAGCGGCCGTCTCGTATGAGAATCAAAGACGTGCCCAGTGATACCTGTTCCCAGCATCCGGTCAAACAGATAGAAGGCGCCGTCTATGTTCTCTTCGATGATGAAAGGAACATGTTCATCTGCCGGAAAATACTCCGTGCCCACCTCAACAATGTAATCGATGACTTTCAGATGACCATACATCCAAATCGAACTTTGCCCCACGCGCCCGTTAAGCGGCAGGATCGAATAATTGCCATGCCCTGATTGACGTCGAATGCGGGACGCCATCTCATTGGCAATGTCAACGATCAAATCAAGGTCTGGCGGCCGCTTGTAATTTCCCCACGGAAACAATATCGATTCTCCATAGCTGTGATAAGATATTCCGATGACAAAGTTCTCTCTTATGGCAAGTTGTTGAATCGCGCGCGTTTCATTTTCGGAGAAAGGCTTACTGCCACGAAAGAACCAACTGCTCGGCTTACCATCACCGCCTTCAATCCAATTATAATCATAATTTCGGTTCAGGTCGACGCCATCATACAACGGATTAAACCGGCCATCCCCATCGTTATCTCTCAAGTTCTTGCGCCACCATGGGAAACGTAGATCATGCTCGAAAATGTACTTATAACCGTCTGGATTCAATACGGGAACAAACCAGATCTCCATTGCATCAACCCACTCAGTGATCCTTTTGTCACGACCGTACCGGCTGAGAAGTCGATCCATCAGCTCCAGACAGATATTCGCACCAATAGGCTCCCGTGCATGGTGCACACCCACAAAAAGTATTCTGGGCTCATCCTCGCGCCGAGAAGCGTTATCAGATATCCTGATGCCCCAGATCGGCAGCCGGTAAGCCGTGCTGGTACCAATGCGCTCCAGGTGAAACAACTCGGGGTATCGCTGCCTGAGCCTGTCGATCTGATAGTCTATCATTTTCAGCGGCTGGTAGGACCGTGGTACGCTCGGATTGCGCCTCAGGCGTGACAACTCTGTCACCGCGAATCCCTTCGACCGCAAAGCATGCATTTCTGAATGGGATACTGAGGCGTCGATATAACCGCTTCCTTCCTCAACCGCTTTTAGTCTGAGCTTTTTAAGACGAAGTGAATCAGTCAGGGTGGGCGTAAATATGCGAACGCTAACACGCGCATCATGTTTGCTGCTGACAGCCGAAATGAGAAGATAGCCCGAAAGTAAGGCCAGAAAACTCAGCACGGTTGCTCTCAAGGTGTGATACGGATATCTTCTCATTTGTCCTTAAATGAAGGTTGGTTACAACTCCGAAGAGACAAAATACCAAATGCAGTAACACTACTTACAAACTAAGAATACCGAAAGAAATATTCCAGTGAAGAAAACTTAAAACATGCGCAAAAACTCCACGGAATGGTTTGTCAAATCTGCCAGCGGCGCCCAATAAACTCCCAAAACGATGGTGGGGATAACCAGGACAGCAAGCAAGGTTACATAGTAAGGAGAGATTTTGATGGCAACCGGGCTCTCGTCGGTCGACTGATCGAAAAACATAGCCTTTAATACGCGAGCATAGTAGTAGAGAGCCACAACGCTGTTCAGAATGCCAACAATGGCCAACCAATAGTACTGCGGCCCGCCCTTGATCACTGCGGCAAACAGATAAAACTTGCCAATGAAACCGGCTGTCGGCGGCAAGCCTGTAAGTGAAAACAAAAAGACGCCCATGGCTATCGCAGGGACAGCAGCACGGGAACCAAGCCCTTTGTAGTCATCAATGCTTTCACTGCCGACGACATCCTGAAACACAATCACCACCAGAAAAGCACCAAGATTCATCAGGTAATACACCGCAAGATAAAACATTGTAGCGCTGAGACCTTCATCCGAAAGTAATACTGTGCCCATAAGGGCGTAACCGGCATGGGCAATACTGGAGTAGGCCAGAAGTCGCTTGATATTTCGCTGAACGATTGCAACCAGGTTGCCCAAAGTCATTGTGACAGCGGAAATCACCGCAAGAATGACAGGCCAGTTCAGACCAGACAGCGCCAGCCATTCGGTTGGTTCCGATTCACCACCACCTGTAAATGCAACATTGAAAAATCGGATGAGAACAGCGAAGCCCGCGGCCTTTGGGCCGACCGACAGGAAAGCTGTAAACGGTGTCGGCGCACCTTCATAGACGTCAGGTGACCAGAAGTGGAACGGCACGGAGGCGATCTTGTAGCCAAATCCTGCAAGTATAAAAATCGTGGCTAACAACAAAGCCATGCCCTGCGTATCACGGCCAGCCAAAACCTGTCCGACTTCGTAAATGTTGAGCGTACCGGTCATACCATAGACAATCGAAATGCCGTACAGCATGAGTCCGGACGAGAAAGCACCATATATGGCATATTTCAGCCCGGCTTCGCTTGAACGCCGGCGGGTTTTCAGGTAGGCAGCAAGCACAAAAGAGATAATGCTGACGAATTCGATAGATAGGAAAATGGTGAGCAAGTTGGTAGCTGATGCCATAAAAAACATACCAAGCGTCAAAGTCATGAGCAGGGTGAAATACTCACCAACCGGTCGCCCGGCAAGCTCGATGGAGCCGATGGAAAGAAACACCACCATAATGGTAGAAGCCAGAAAGATCAACTTGAAGAATAGAGAAAAGGGGTCTACCACCAACATGTCGTTAAAGATAGACCTGCTGCCCTGCTCGTATTGCGCTATAACCGCGATCAGTACGACAACAGAGCCAGCGAGCGCGATCATTGAAAGCCACGGCGAACGCTCTTTCTTCAAAATAAGATCAGCTATGACCATCAGCAGGATGACGCCCGTGAGCAGCAGCTCCGGCAAAAAATAGTTCAGGCTATTGAGGTTGTCTTGAATAATCGACGAATAGTCCATTTTAGGCTTTCTTTAGTGAAGACCGAGAAGAGTGATACTTTCTGCGGTTTTAACCACGTCGACTAACTGATTCAGTGATGTGCTAATCAGGTCGAGCAACGGCGCCGGATACACGCCAAGCAGAATGATAATAGCGCCAAGCGGCACGAGCGTAAACAGCTCTCGCCCGTTTATTTCCGGTAAGTCAGCGTATTTTGGATTGAGCTGGCCGAGAAACATGCGCTGAAATGTCCACAAGAAATAGCCAGCCGTGATGATAATTCCGATGGTGGAAATGATGGTGATCACGCGCAGCTCGAAAATTTCCGAACCAAACGCGCCGAGAAATGAGAACGCCTCGCTGATGAAGCTCGAAAGTCCCGGCAGCCCGAGACCGGCGAAAAATGCCAGGCTCACAACGGCAGCGTAAATCGGCATGCGCACTGCCAGGCCGCCAAATTTGTCGATTTGTCGATGGTGCGCGCGGTCATAGATAACACCAACCAGCAGGAAAAGCATGGCCGTTCCTGTGCCGTGGTTGAACATCTGCATAACCGCACCATTCATGCCCAGCGAGGTCAACCCTGACATGCCGAGCAGGACGATCCCCATGTGGCTGATACTGGAATATGCAACCAGCTTCTTGAGGTCCTTTTGTGCCATGGCGCAGAACGCCCCATAGAGAATATTTATCATACCGAGAAGAGCAAGGCCATACGCAAAGTACTCCCATTTCATCGCATCCGGAAGCATGGGAAAGCTGATGCGCAGCATACCATACGTCCCCATTTTAAGCAAAACGCCAGCCAGAATGACGCTAATGGCAGTCGGCGCCTCGACATGGGCATCCGGCAGCCATGTGTGAAACGGGAAAACCGGCACTTTGATAGCAAAGCCGACAAAAAGAGCAGCATAGATCATTAAACGAATATTAAAATTGGTCAACACACCGCCATGATTGTTCTGGTCCATCAAATGTAGCATATTGAAGGTGTGGCCGCCGGTATACGGGTCCTGGACATTGAAATAGAACACCAACATTGCCACCAGCATGAACACGCTGCCGAGGAGCGTATACAGAAAAAACTTGATCGCCGCATAGGGTCCACCCCGAACCATGCCGTCCGGATCAGTGCGAGACGGACTGCCCCAGATGCCGATAAGAAAATACATCGGCAACAGCATAACTTCCCAGAAAATGTAAAACAGGAAGAAATCCAGAGCACAAAACACGCCCATCATTCCGGTATCAAGCAGCAGAAACATCGCGAAGTAGCCCTTCACACTCTTGTCGATGCGCCAGGAAGCGAAGATGCAAATGAATGATAGAAAAGCGGTGAGCAGCACCATCGGCACACTGAGACCATCGATGCCCATGAAATATTCAATATTAAAAGACGGAATCCAGCTATACTGCTCCCGAAATTGCATCGCCGAGGTAGTGCGATCAAAATTCATGAAAAGCCAGACAGCCAGAACAAGCTGCAAGCCAGTAAAAACAGCAGCGATAATCCGGATTACATTTTTTCGTTCTTTCGGCACAAACAGGATGAGCGCCATCCCAATAATTGGCAGGAATGTTATCCAGCTCAAAACATTAGACATGAATTAACCTTTCCTCCTTTAGAACCGCTGCATGACAAAAAGAATAACCACGGCAAAGAGCGCCATGAGTAGGTAAGTCTGTATTTTTCCAGTCTGGATACCACGCAATTGCGCGCCCAGCAAGCCAACAATTCGGCCGACCAGATTGACAAGGCCATCTACGCCACGCAGATCGACTTTGCCGTAAAGATCGGAGAGCCGTGCGGTCAACCTTCCGGCGCCGTTGACGACGCCATCGATGACCCTTAGATCGAATACTGCGAGCAAGCGGCTGGCAGCGATGCTGCCGCCGATAAAGGTGGCCTGGTATAATTCGTCAAAATAGTACTTATTCCACAGCAGTGTGTAGACGGGCTTAAGACGGCGGCCCCACGCCTCTGCAGATATTTTCTTCCAAAAGTAAACAGTGGCGGCGAGCAGGATGCCCGAAAGCGCCACTACAATGGACGAAACCATGGCGATGTTATGGGCCGCGTGCATCAGCTCAGGGTCTGCTTCCGCGGCGGCAATGCCACCGTACAGGGCCAGGTCCGGTCTGGTCAACAAATGTTGCAGCCAGCCCCAGGAA
>CAZVSL010000020.1:8876-20222 GCA_964629935.1 uncultured Calditrichaceae bacterium
ATCGTACCGATTGAAAGAACAGCGAGTACAACAAGCGGCAGCGTCATGGTCAGGGGTGATTCGTGGGCATGGTCAAACTTCTTCTTATCGCGTGGCTCGCCAAAAAACGTCATGAACACCAGCCGGAACATATAGAACGCCGTAATCCCGGCAGATATGAGCATGATAATAAAAATCCACAAATGTGACTGATGAATCATTCCGAACTCAAGCGATGCAGCCAAAATTGCATCCTTGCTAAAGAATCCGGAAAACGGCGGAACACCGGAAAGCGCCAGAGTGGCAATCAGAAAGGTCCAAAATGTGATGGGCATCTTTTTTCTGAGGCCGCCCATGTCATCCATCTCCTGCGAATGCACGGCATGGATAACGCTGCCGGAGCCAAGAAAAAGCAGAGCCTTAAAAAAAGCGTGCGTGGTCAGATGAAACAAGCCCGCAGTGTAGCCGCCCGTTCCAAGGCCTACCATCATGTACCCAAGCTGGCTGATGGTCGAGTACGCCAGAACGCGCTTGATATCTTTTTGCACGATGGCGATGGTCGCAGCGATGAAAGCAGTAATGGCGCCAATGATGGCAATAAAGAGCAGCGCGTCCGCCGTGAACAAAAGAAAGACACGACCGACTAAATACACGCCGGCAGCGACCATGGTTGCTGCATGGATCAGAGCGCTCACGGGCGTCGGGCCCTCCATTGCATCTGGCAGCCAGACGTGCAGCGGGAATTGTGCAGATTTTCCGATGGCGCCGCAGAAAATCAGAAAGCCGGCAGCCGTGAGCCACGGACCGCTCAACTCACCGTTCGCGACACTGCGAAACGTGTCCTCGAAATTGAATGTCCCCAGGATCGAAAATATGATCATAATGCCGGCAAACATACCGACATCGCCGATCCGATTGGTAATGAATGCTTTCTTGCCAGCATTAGCAGCGGAATCTTTTTCAAACCAGAATCCGATGAGCAGGTAGGAGCTGACGCCCACCAGTTCCCAAAATACATAGATGCCGAAGAAATTATCGACCAGCACCAGGCCCAGCATAGAAAACGAAAACAAGCTCAGATAGGCAAAATAGCGGCTGTAGCGTTCGTCGCCATGCATATAGCCGATGGAGTACAGGTGCACCAACGCACTGATCAGGGTCACGACGACCAACATGATGGCTGTGAGATTATCGATCAGCACGCCAAACGTGACGCTCACCGGCCCAAATTCTATCCACGCCCAAGAGCTTTGTGCAAGAACCCGGTTCGGTTCATAGGTTGAAATGGCGTTAACCAAGATCGGCAACGCCAGGAAAAAAGCGAGAAAGATAGCGCCGGTGGAAACCCAGTCGCCTTTGCGGGGCAATCGTTTACCGATAAAAATCTGAATAACGAAAGCCGCCAGAGGCAGAAGCAGGATATAGATTGCGTTATTTATCATGGACCAATTTGCTTTCGGGTTAGCTTATCCAGCCAGAGAATCGGCTTCATCCAGATTAATGGTTTTCAAACGCTCGTACAGGTTGAGAACGATTGCCAGAGCCACTGCTGCGGCGGCTGCCGCGGTGACGATCACAAACACGGCGATTACCTGCCCATCCATATCACTGTCCAAAAAATGTGAGAAAGCGATGAAGTTGATGTTGGCGGCGTTTATGATCAGCTCGACTCCCATCAACACGGTCACGGCGTTCTTTTTTGTTATGACAGCGAACAGACCGAAAGAGAATAGAATCGCACCCAGTACCAGATAATGTGTTAAACCGATCATGACTCCTTCCTCGCAATGAAAGCGGCGCCAATAAGTGCACCAAGCAGCAACACGGAGGCAATTTCAAAAGGGATTAAATAATCTGTCATCAGCAATGCGCCGATTTTCTGAACGGTTGGTTCGTATTCGGCGGCCTGAGCTTCATGCCAGTTTGTATCTGTGACCATTCGCAACAAGACCAGCAGCACACCGCCAACGACAACAATCGCCGGCAAGATCTGCATGGATTCCGTTGTCACGTCAACACTGGTGATGCGTTGAGACAGCATCACACCAAAAAGCAGCAAAATCAAAATGCCGCCGACATAAATTAGAATCTGAACGATGGCGATAAAGTCTGCGGAGAGAAGCACATAGTTGGCGGCGACCCCAAACAATGTAAAAAGCAATCCCACAGCAGAATAGATTACATTGCGCGAAAACACCATAATTGCTGCGGAAACAACCGTCAGCGCAGCAAAAGCATAAAATACGATATCAAATAGGGGCATGATTTCCCTTGTTACATGAGCAGCATCCAAATTCCCACGCCCACCATGCATACAAAAGCGAATGGCGTTAGAACTTTCCAGGAAGTGTACATCAGTTGGTCAACTCGCACTCTCGGCAAGGTCCATCTGAGCCACATCTGCACAAAGATGACCGCAAACGATTTGAGCGCAATCCAAAAGATCGGAAACGGACCGGAATTCAGGAAGTTTCCAAACGGACTGGTCCAGCCACCCAGAAACAAGGTGGCGAACACCACACCAACCAGAAACATGTTGGCATATTCAGCCAGAAAAAACATCGCCCATTTCATACCGCTGTATTCCGTATGAAAACCGGCCACAATTTCCGACTCAGCTTCAGGCAAATCGAAAGGTGCTCTGTTCAATTCAGCCAGGGCTGCAACAAAGAAAATCAGCCCGGCCATCAAATTGAACGGCGGATACCACCAGAGCAGCCACCTATGAATTCCTCCCTGTTGCGCGTTGACAATCTCCACAAGATTGAGCGAGCCCACGGCCATGATCACAACCAGAACCGCGAGCGAAGCGGGAATCTCGAAACTGACGATTTGAGCCGCCGAACGCATGGCGCCGAGCAGCGACCATTTGTTGTTAGACGACCATCCCGCGATGATAATGCCAACAACGACAAATGATGAGATGGCGATAATATAAAAGATGCCGACATTCAAGTCGCTCATCACCAGGCCGGGTCCAAAAGGAAGCACAGCAAAAGCTGCCAAAGTCGCCGCAAACACGATAAATGGGGCCAACAGATGCAGCTTCTTATCAGCTTCAGCCGGCACAATATCTTCTTTGATGAGTAACTTGATGGCATCGGCTAAAGTCTGCGCCCATCCATGTCCGATGTTCTTCAAAATCGGCAGCTCTGTGGTTACCTCCATCGGGCCAACCCTGTCCTGCATGTGCGCCGAGATCTTGCGTTCCATATAGACGCCAACCAGCGCCAGCACGGCAGCAACGCCGGTAAAGACCATGGCGCCCATCATGATAAGAAAAAGAGTTGAAAAAACTTCGGGTAGGTTGATTTGAGATATCAGGTGCAGATTTAGATTAGCATTAAATAAAGGCATTCCTAAGTCCGGATTCCTTTCTCCTCGAAGCTATGAGGCTGTCACTTCCGTCAACGGTGCTTTGGGCTGTTCTTCTATCGACTCCTGCGCGAACAAAAGCTCCCTGGCAGGCACCGATTTGGGTTTATCCCACTCGAGGTCGCCTTTTGCCCAAACATAGGCCAGCCCAACAAGCAGAATAAACACAAAGATCATCATCTCCACAAACGCAAATGCGCCCAGTTGCTTAAAAACAGTCGCCCAGGGAAACAGAAACACAATTTCGACTTCAAATATTAGAAACGCGAGCGCAATGACGTAAAATCGAATATTGAATTGAATCCAGGAGTTACCTTCGGGAATTTCGCCGCACTCATAAGTGCTCAGTTTCATGGGATGCGGATTCCGTGTCTGGATCAACCTGGAAATCAACAGGTTTATACCGACAAAGAGCGCGCCGAATACCAGAAAAACGAGTATAGTTGCAAAGTTATATAGCATTGAAAACCTGATTTTGGAAAGGAGGACAGCGTTTAGAATAACACGCGCAAATAATAATAATTTCTCTAAACATAGTCAAGGAAAATAACCAACCTGAAAACGCAGGATCCAAATAAAAAGCCCGGTCCTTGCGAACCGGGCATGGAGAGGAAGAAATATTTAACTTCAATAATGATTCAGGCTAAAGAAACTTGTGCTTCAGACGATACTTATGTCAGGTCAAAAGTTATATGTTCCTCCTTAATTTTTGGGCCTCGATATTCAATTCCGACTCTGCTTCTTTGCCTGACTACTATGAATATCGGGGCTTTTTTATTCCTAACTTAGCGAATCTTGAACCGGAAACCACCGGATAGGCCAAAGTAGTGCTTGATGGTTTGGTCGAAGTAATTGTGCAAGCGACCTTTCATGGTGAATCCCGCAAACGGACTGGTTGACACAAACACACCGCCGCCGCCAACAAAGCCGAGATGAGTGGAAGAGTATGTGGTTTCCACCCCATCGATAGAAGTCAACTGCAACTTGGGTCTGAAGATGCCGCCGCCGCCCTCGAGGAAAAAATACTCACCCAAAAATTTCTGGAAAACGACCAGAGCCTCAAGCATCGAAGAAGCCTCATTGCTGAAGGCAGCAGTGTTATCGAGCGTCGAACCGCTTAAGCTGGAATGGTTTACTTCGATGCCCAGATTAAACTCGCGACCGGTTGCAACCATGTAACTCAAGCCGAATTTCGGACTGGTGGAATAAACCGCGCCCATTTGGCCGCCGGGAAACATGCCCCCGACATTGAAACCAAGCCATGGTTTCCTGAATCTATCGATGGCATTGCTTGCAGAATTCGACGGTGGACGATACACTTCGATTGCGTCGGTTGCACTCGCGTCGTGTATGGGCTCAACTATAGGTTCGATGGTATCGCGACGCGTCGCCGGTCTGGCCGGCGGCTCCTTGGACATGGCGCGAGGCGACGACGCTTCGGTTGCCGTGGAATTGCGTTTGGCATCAAGACGCCCATTGCTTGCAGGTCGCGCCACTGTTCTGCTCTGGCTCAACTCAGGTTCTACCAGAACATCCCCGTTGCGCAGCAAGGGTCCCCGGCTGCGTCCGATCTGTTCGATGGCGGCGCGGTTGGCAGTCGTCCGGATAACCTTCACCTCACAGATTTCAACCCAGCCGTCACGCGTCTCGCGTTTTACAAATAAAACATCGCCTTGATAAACGCCCTGATTCTGGCCCTTACTTATGATGGCATAGGGACCGTTAACTTTGATGACGGTGATGAATCCATCAGCGTGCATCAGGTTTGCTACAACGAGCAGCACCGCCGTGGTGAAAGAAATTCTCTTAAACATCTTGCTCCCCTCTGAGTTTTTGAGTTGGACCGACGCAGGTCGGTGGGTGTGTGCTTGAACCTTTATCACCTTTACTCAAAAGCAAAGCTCATGCCAGATCACAGTAGGGAAAATAAGTTACATATTCTCATACAGATAGGGAAATACGTCTATTTGCTGCACAACAATTCCACACCGCTGCCTTACACAAGTGAAATACAGTAATGTAATGCAGTAGGAAGGATGCATAATATGACACAGATTGAAGTAGGGAATGAGAAGTGAGTAGACTTTACCGTGTCGCGAGATATCTTGCACCGAGACAGACAAGGCGAAAACAGCAGAAGCATCCCGCCGTTTTCGCCTGTTCTGCCGTTGGCGGGCTATGCTATCTTAGTGTATTCCACCAATAGCCAAGGGCGACCGCACTCGCGATACGTATCAGCACCAACATAAGAATATAAATTATGATGGTATTCACGGCCGTATAAACTATGCGTTTATTCTCCGGCGTCTCCATCAGAATGGGTAGACCGAGATAGAGAATGTACACACCGTAAAGTGAGCCCAAAAACCACAACAGGGACAGATTGGGATTGATTGTAAAAATGCCGGCAACAAATGCGGGCGTGAAACCACACAACGCAAGTTTGAACGCATTGACATCACTCTTAATGGAATTGAACTGTGCTGCCAGGGCATCGATTATTTTTCCGAAAGCAAAAACGCCAATCAGTCCAACCGCATAGATCAGGGCGCTGAAAAACAGATTTCGGAAGAATGGCACGTGTCCGAACAGACCGATGAAGGTCGCTCCGGCAGGAACAGCAGCAAGTATCGTGACATACTCCTTCATGGTTTGCGTCACGTCCATTTCTTCTGTTTTCATCTGGCTGAGCGCCTCTTCGGGCGTGAGAAGAAGAGTTTTGACGCGCGCGAAAATCTTTTCCATTTCAGGCTCCTTTCCTTAGAAAAATAGTGGCAAACAAAAACTAACCTTCCATCCAGACATTTTCTTGTCCAAGCAGGTCGCGCAATTTGGTAATCATGTCAACGGACGGCTTAACCTTAAGCTTCCTGGATTTGATGGTTCTGGTTTCGTTATCTGATATATTGAGATTTATAAACAGGCCGCATGGCCCCGGGTGCTGCTTCAGAATCTCAGAAACTTCGTTGAGCAGCGGATCGTCAACACCGACGACATTCATGCTGAGGTACAGGTTTTTTCCGTATTCCTGCCACGCGTTCTGCAACGGCACAACTTCCTCGCACAGTATCTTAACAGGCTCCTCCTCGCGGGCATTGGTGCGACCGCTTACAACCACCATGGCATCGGGATACAGATGCTCACGATATTTTTCATACACACTTGAGAAAGCAATGATCTCCACTGAGCCGTAGAAATCCTCCAGGGTAACAAAAGCCATAGGCTTACCCTTGCGGTCATAGATGTTCTTGCATTCGGTGATGTTGCCACAGACGCGCACGCGGGTACCATCAGCGCAATCGTTGATCGTGCTGAGATTCACGGTGGAAAAAGCTCTCACTTCTTTGGCGTACTTGTCAAGCGGATGGCCGGAGACATAGAACCCGAGCATCTCTTTTTCCTTCGCGAGTCTCTCGCTGTCGCTCCAGGGCGAGAGCATAGGCAACATCGGATACGAGGGCACGGCATCATCCCCGCTGCCCATATCGAAGATGGACGTCTGGCGTTTCAAGCGTGCGGTTTGCGCAGACTGCGCAAAACTTATCGCAGTTTCAACCGCTTCCAGCAATTGTGCGCGATGGCCTTCGAGCGAATCCATGGCGCCGGACTGGACCAGGCTTTCCAGCACTTTCTTATTTACCTGGCGGGAATCGATGCGTTCAAGAAATTCAAAAATGTTCTTGAAGCGGCCTTCCTGTTCCCGCGATCTGATAATCGCTTCGATTGCGTTTTTGCCCACGTTTTTAACCGCGCCAAGCCCGAAGCGTATGTCGCCATCTTCGACCTTAAAATCATAGTAACTTTCGTTCACATCCGGCGGTTTGACTTTGATGCCCATGCGCTTGCACTCTTCCATCAGGATAACAACGCGGTTGGTGCTACCCATTTCACTGGAGATTGTCGCCGCCATGAATTCTGCCGGATGATGTCGTTTCAGGTAGGCGGTCTGAAAGGCAACGTAAGCATAGCAGGTCGAATGCGGTTTGACAAACCCATAGCCTGCGAACTTATCCATCAAATCAAAAATCTCATTGGCAAGTTTTTGTGGGATATCCTTTTCGGCGCAGCCCTTTAAGAATAACTCGCGCTGCTCAGCCATGAGCTCTTTTTTCTTCTTGCCCATCGCCCGGCGCAGCAGATCGGCTTTACCCATGCTAAACCCGGCCAGGGCACTGGCAATTCGCATCACCTGTTCCTGATAGACGATGATGCCGTAAGTCTCTTTGAGAATAGGTTCCAGCAACGGGTGCAGATATTCTATCTTTTTTCGGCCATGCCGGCGGGCAATGAAGTCATCGATCCAGTCCATTGGGCCGGGGCGATAGAGTGCATTCATCGCAATCAAATCTTCAAACACTTGCGGCTTGAGCTTGCGCAAATACTCGCGCATACCTGAGCTTTCAAACTGGAAAACGGCAACTGTTTCACCCTTTGCAAACAGTTCATAGGTTTCCTTGTCTTCCAGATCAACATTGTTGATATCAACCTCAATGCCTTTCCCGCGCAACGCTTCCACCGCTTTTTGAATCACGGTCAACGTCCGCAGACCAAGAAAATCCATCTTGAGCACGCCAATCTGTTCAAGGATTTTCATGTCATATTGCGTTGTCACGTCGCCTTGTGACGACTTATACAGAGGCGTATAGTTGGTGAGGTCATCCGGGGTGATGACGACACCAGCCGCATGCGTGGAGGCGTGGCGTGCCAACCCCTCCAGCACCCGCGCATATTCTATGAGTTGCCGGTAGGTCTCGTTCTCCTCCATCATCTTTGCCAGGTCCGGCACCTGTTCGAACGCTTTTTCCAGGGTCATGCCGGGATTAGGCGGAATCATCTTGGCGATGCGGTCGACATCACTGTAGCTTATTTTAAGCACGCGTCCCACATCACGAATCACGGCGCGGGCAGCCATGGTTCCAAACGTGATGATCTGTGTGACGTTCTTGTCCCCGTATTTCTTGCGAACATAATCGATGATTTCTTCCCGGCGCTCGTAGCAGAAATCGATATCGATATCAGGCATGGTTACGCGTTCAGGATTGAGGAATCGCTCGAAAATCAGGTTGTATCTGAGCGGATCGATGTTGGTAATTTCCAGGCAGTAGGAAACAAGACTGCCTGCCGCCGAGCCTCTGCCGGGTCCAACCGGGATATTCCTGCTCTTGGCCTGCTTAATAAAGTCCATAACGATCAGAAAATATCCCGAATATCCCATCCTTTTGATGATGCCCAGCTCATGCTGCAAGCGCTCGTCAACTTCCGGCGTGACCTCACCAAACCGATTCTGTGCGCCTTCATAGGTGAGTTTTTCCAGATAGTCATCAAGCGTCTCAACATGCTCTTCTGCAGGGATCTCAAATTTTGGCAGGTAGGTCTGCTTGAAATCTATTTCAACATTGCATTTCTCAGCAATTTCGGCTGTGCGTTTGAGGGCATCTTCATAGTCGGGAAATATGGCCGCCATCTCGTCCCGGGATTTGAAATATATCTCATCGGTTGAGTAGCGCAAGCGCTTGGGATCGTCGCGGTCTTTACCAGTTTGCAGGCAAATCAGACAATCGTGCGGCTGATAATGTTCTTTCTTGAGATAGTGTATGTCGTTGGTGGCAACGACAGGGATGCTGAGCTCCTTGCTGATCTCAATAATGCCTTCCCTCGCCCGATCTTCTTCGTCAATGCCGTGGTTTTGGATTTCGAGGTAATAATCATCCTTAAATATTTCGCGATATTGCTGCGCCACGTCTTTGGCCGCATCATAGCCTTTCTTCAGAAATGTGAATGCGACTTCACCCTTCAGGCATGCCGAGAGGGCAACAATTCCCTCCCTGTACTCCCTTAGGACCTCTTTGTCCATGCGCGGCCGGTAATAAAATCCCTCCAGAAAACCGATAGAAACCAGCCGCATAAGATTCTGATAACCGGTGAAGTTTTTGGCAAGCAGAACAAGATGAAAGGAGGTGGCTGCAACGCCGTTGCTGGTTCCGCGTTCTTTGCGGCTTCCGGGAGCAACGTACGCCTCTACTCCGAGGATCGGCTTGATGTTATGTTTGCGGGCAACAGAATAGAACTCGATGGCGCCGAACATATTGCCATGGTCGGTCAATGCCAACGCAGGCATCTCATTCTTCACCGCCTCGCCAACAAAATCCTGAAGCTTGCAAGCGCCGTCCAGCAGGCTATAATGAGAATGGTTATGAAGATGGATGAATTCGGACATGAATCCCTGTCAAAACCAATGCCGTTTAGTCAGAGAAAACAGACTGTATAGAACGAAGACAAGTAAAAAAGGGAGGATTCTTACAGCAACCACCCGTTAGCAGAAGAAAAAAGAGACGGAGCATCCGCCAAAGTTACTGCTCCGTCACTTCTTTTTTCTGGTTGCTATAATACTAAAAAATGGAAAAGAAAGCAATCCTTTTAAAAAAGATTCCTTAGATATTGAGGGAGCCGTATTCACGCTCTGCGCGCGCGATATATTCGCTATCCTGGTAGAATGTCATCAGATTGCGCAGTTCCATTTGCGCCAGGCCTGATTGTCCGAGCTTGACATAGGTCATACCGATCATGAATTGTGCATCATCGGCTTTGTTGTTATTATCGAATGCATACACCTTCTCAAACTCTGCAAGTGCAATCTGATAGTTGCCAAGCGCATAATAAGATTCGCCAATCCAGTACTGGCAGTTGTCGGCAAGATTGTCGCTGATATCCATTTGGGACAGCAGTTGCCTGAATTTGCTAATTGCGGCTTCAAAGCGACGGGCATAGACATCATCCAGAGCGTCCTGGTACTCACCGGTAAATGGCGAAGTTACGGCAGCCGCTGAAATCCTGGGTGCAGAACGCTGAACGCCATTGGCTCTGGCGCTGGCGCCATCGTTGTCTACCACGGTGTTGAGCGCAGTCAGTTGATAATCCGTGTCCTGCAGTTCACGCCTGAGACTATCAGCGACGGAATTTTTGCGATTGTTGAGTTTTTCCAGCTCGGCGATCTCCATCTCAAGGTCCAGAAACAACTCCTCCGTCAGAAAATCCTCCTCTTCCTTGCGACTTATCTCCGAGCCATTCGCCTCGATACCAAGCGCTGCCAGTATCTCGTTGCGCTGATGGTCTTCCAGGCGTGTCGTCTCATCATCGTCAAGCACGGCAAGTTGGGTCATGAGATCGGAATTCTCATCGCTGGTATCACTCGCAAACTCGGTATCTTCAGTCATGAAATCGTCTTCATAAACCACGTCAGGTACGCGTCCACTGCAAGACATGAAGAGCCCCCACATCACCAGCAAAAGTGAATTCATAGAGGTCCTTGTCAACTTTCCAATCCTATTCATGATGCGTACTCCTTCTCTTGAACTTCCACCGGCTTTCTAAACCGGCTTAACACCTATTTAATTAAATAAGTTCCCCAAATGCATCGTGTATTATATGATAATAGCATCAATTATCAGATTTTGCACAATCCGGCCATAATTACAGGGTTCCTTCCTCACGTGAGATATCCGCCCCAAGGCTTGAAAGTTTTCTTTCGATGCCTTCATAACCGCGGTCGAGATGATAGACACGCAGCACGTCTGTCCGACCTTCGGCGGCCAGTCCGGCAAGAATCAAACTGGCGCTGGCTCGCAGATCTGTCGACATCACGGGCGCTCCGACCAGGCGGTCCACACCGCGAATCATGGCAACGTTGTCTGACATCTCGATCTGGGCCCCTAACCGGCGCAATTCCGCAACGTGCATAAACCGATCGAAAAAGATGGTTTCCGTGATGACGCTGCTTCCCTGCGCCAGGCACATGAGCGAACTCCACTGCGCCTGCAAGTCTGTCGGAAAGCCGGGATACGGCGCTGTGGTCACATTCGTAGGCTGCAGCGGCCCCGATGCAGAACACCGAATGGCGTCGTCGCTGGCTTCAACCTGAACGCCAGCCTCGCGCAGCTTTGACATCAGGCTGGCAACCAGGCTGGCATCACTGCGGTTGAGTACGACGTCACC
>CAZVSL010000020.1:20232-25372 GCA_964629935.1 uncultured Calditrichaceae bacterium
GTGATGGCTGAGGCAATCATGAAGGTTCCCGTTTCAATCCGATCGGGAATGACGGTGAAATCCACCGCCTGAAGCCGGTCCACGCCTTCAACCACCATCTGCGCCGTTCCGATGCCCTCAATGTTTGCGCCCATCTTCCTAAGAAATTGCGCCAGGGCGACGATCTCCGGCTCGCGCGAAGCGTTATCCAGGACCGTCTTGCCACGGGCCAAAACGGCGGCCATGAGAAGATTGCCGGTGGCGCCGACGCTGGGGACATCAAAACTGATATTGGCACCTTTGAGGCGAGTAGCGCGCGCCACGACATAGCCCCTTTCCAGCTCAATTTGTGCGCCCAATTTCTGCAACCCCTTGATATGTAGATCCACGGGCCTGGTTCCGATGGCACAGCCTCCCGGCAACGACACTCTGGCTTGCGAGAACCGTGCGACCAGCGGTCCCAAAACATAGATTGAGGCGCGCATGGTCTTGACCAATTCGTAGGGCGCTTCATAGAAGTTGCAGCCGTGCGTATCAATTGTCAGGGTGTGATCGCTGAACTCCACCTTCGTCCCGATGATGCGCAGCAGGTGGGCCATGGTTCTGACATCCCGCAATTTCGGTACATTGTGTATGTGAAAAATGCCGTCGGTGAGCAGCGTTGCAGCCATTATGGGCAGGACGGCATTCTTAGCGCCGCTGATATCCACAGCGCCTTTGAGTTGCTTGCCGCCATTTACTACAATTTTATCCATATACCATCCTTAGCCTGCAACTGAATCCTGAAGAAGCTCCCTCGCACTATTCAGGTGCGTATCAGAAACCTCATCGCCCGCGAGAAGGCGTGCAACAGCTTGCTCGCGTTCACTTTGAGAAAGCTTGCGAATCCGGGTTATGGTGCGCCCCTTTTCCTCAGCTTTCTCAACCAAATAATGATGATTGCCCATGCTTGCGATCTGCGGCAAATGTGTGATGCAAACCACCTGATAGAGTCTCGCCAGGTCCTGCAATCTCCGGCCAACAGCCCGGGCGATTTTTCCTGAGACGCCGATATCAATTTCATCAAAGATCAACACCGGTACCTGGCCTGCTTTTGCAAGAACCGACTTGAGGGCTAACATGATTCTGGAAATTTCCCCGCCTGAGGCAACTTTCGCCAGTGGCCGCGGCGGCTCACCGGCATTCGTCGATATCATGAATTCAGCAATATCTATGCCAGCAGAGGTTACGCGCACCGGTTCATCCTGCACCCTAACGAGTGAACCCGGGTCCCGTTGATACCTCAGGTCCACTTCAAAGCGAGAGCCAGGCATGCCAAGATGGTCAAGTGCATCAGGAATCGCTTGCTCAATTTGTTGTGATACTGCCTTTCTCTTGTTGCTTAACTCGAGACAATACGCGGTAAACGCTTGCCGGACCTCGCTCAGTTGGTTCTGCAGCGATGCAATTTCATCATCCAGATTATCAAACGCTGTCAACTCTCTGCTTATCTGTTGGCGGTACTCAAGAATGTGCTTGACATCGCGATTGTATTTCTTTTTAAGGCTACTCAACTCGGCAAGCCGATTTTGAATCACCTCCAGTTTTTCCGGGCTGAATTCAATGCTGGCATGATAGCTCTGAAATGACTTGGCCATCTCCTCAACCATAAGCCTGATTGTGTCACAGTCTTTTTGGTGCTGCGCAAACGACTCGTCGATCTTTACCAGCTCATCCAAACCGCTTTGCAGGCGACTGACCTGGTCAAATATCGAGTAAGCGTCATCGTAAAGAATGCTGCTCATCTCCTGGCTCAAGCTGTACAATCGCTCACTGTGCTGAATGAGTTTCTCCTCCTTGAGCAACTCATCTTCTTCCTCTTCGGTCGGGTTAACTTTGTCAATTTCAGCAACCTGGAATGCATAAAAATCACGTTTTTCCTGCTTTTGCTGCTGCTGTGCTTTTAGTTGTTCTAGCTGTGTATTCAGCGTCAGCAGTTTTTTGTAAGTTCCGGCGACTCTCTGTGTATCAGCATGCAAATTGCCGTATTCATCGAGAAAACGTAAGTGGTTTTGCACTTTCAGCAGTGATTGGTGCTCGTGCTGGCCGTGCAAATCCACAAGCAAGTCGCCTATAATTTGCAGAACATTGAGTTGTACGGGCGTGTCATTCACAAATGCGCGCGAACGCCCGTTCTGATGAATCTCACGTCGGAGGAGAAGTTGGGTATCATGCTCCAGCAATTCCTGCTCTTCCAGAAAAGACTTGAGATCATCGTGAGAACTAATGTTGAAGTGGCCTTCTATAACCGCTTTTTCCGCACCTGTACGCACCATACTGGTATCAACACGCTCGCCGAGAATGGTGCCGAGTGCGCCAAGCAGGATAGACTTGCCCGCACCAGTCTCACCGGTCAGAATGTTCAGTCCGTCTTTAAACTCAATGCTGGCGTCTGCGATGACAGCATAATTTTTTACGCTAAGTAAGTTCAGCATATTATTAGAGATGATTACACTTTACATATTAGCGCGATGCGTGAATCATAATCGAACAGTAGTGGTTAGAAATTAACCATCGACCACGTTTACCGCCGGATAACCGCGACTTTTCCCGAAGCAGAAATGTTATTGTCTGTGTATGCCAGATAGACATAGATGCCGCTGGCCACCAATTCTCCATCTTTATCCGTGCCGTTCCAAAATGCTTGCGCGCCTTCGATGTCGCGCGTGGCCTGGAAGGTTTTAATCAAACTTCCCGCCGAGTTGTAGATGCTCACACTTGTATTTTCAGCGAGGTTGGTGATGGTGAATACATTTCCTGAGCCATCGATAATATAAGGATTGGGAAAGCCACTTAGCTGGCTCAGGTCCTCCTTCGGCGCCGTAAACAGCGTCTGAGCTTTTGATAGACCGTTATCGGTTCCAATCCAGACCTCTCCGGTAATCTCATTAAATGCAAAAGACTGTATGTTCCTGCTGACCAGGGGACTGTTGCCAGTGGTAAAATCCGCGACTTTTTCACGGTCCTGCCTTAGCACTGTAACGCCGTTGATGGTGCCGATCCATTTGTTGTTGCGGCCGTCAACACCGATGTTTGTGATAGCGTTGCTGATGATGCCGAACTGATTGCCGACGCCAAAGCCTCCGACCCAAAAATGCAGGCCCTCACTGGTTCCTATCCACATGGTTCCGTCCCGGTCTTCGGCCAGCGCCGTGATTTCATTTCTGAACAGGCCATCATTTGTGGTGAGCCCCTGAGAAAAATCGTCATCGCTGGGGTCGAGGAGGGTACCCCGGTGGTCTATGACCTGAATGCCGGCATTATCGGTGCCAAGCCAAACCCGGCCGCCCTGGTCTATCACAATACTGTTGATAAAGCGGGAAATGATGCCGTCGTTTGTGGAAAAGTAGACATATTCATCGTCCGGGGTATAGCTCACCAATACTCTGGTGTTGACAGCCTCCCGGTTTACGATCCAGATGTTGCCGAAAGCATCCTTTGCCAGGCCATTAACGAGCACAAATCCGGGGTCTCCGATAAAGCCGGATAGGATGTCTCCGGCTGTATCGATTTCAGTAAGTGCAAACTCCCCGGGCGAGGTTTCTTCTACCAATGTGATGCCGCCTCCCCAACTGCCCGCCCATATCCTGCCCCGATTGTCTGCCAGAATCGTGCGATAGTCATTGCTGGACAATCCTGTGGCGCGGGAAAAATTGGTCCAGGACTCGCCATCATACATTTGTATGCCACGATTCTGTGACGCAGACCATAGACGTCCGAGTGAGTCGAGCGTCATGCTTTTGAAGTCATTGCTGGCCGGACTATTGGTAGGAATCAGATTCCAGACACTGGCGGCAAGATCATAACTTGAAATTCCAATATCGCTCTGTCCGATCCACACATTGCCCTGTTCATCCGTGGTTACAGCAGACAAACTGCTGAGGCCGGGGCCCAACCTGGCCCAGGCATCGCTCGGGTCTAACCAAAAGACGCCGCTCGAGCTTATTGCGAGAATCGTCTGTTCAGGAAAAAGAGAATTGGCTGGCACGACCGCCAGCTCCAGTATCTCAGTGCCTTGAAAACCAACTGCTTGCCAGGTATCGTCAAGGTAGCGGGCGACGCCATTCGCGGTCGCGGCATAGGGCACGGCATCCAAAACCACGACGCCGTTGACAGCCTCGCTTGGCAGGCCGTCCCGCTGTTCAAACCGCGTCCAACTGGCGGGCGCCAGCAAATTTGGCAATGTGATTGATGACCTGGCAATACCGCTGGGCGTAGCTACCCAGATATCCGTGCCATCCAGAAATACAGAGTTGGCGGCGATCTTTTCAACTTCCCCGCCTGTTTCAAAGCCAAAATTCTGGTAGGTTTCTTTCACCTCGCGCTTGTCAATGGTATAGAGACTGACGCCAATCCCGAGTGCGATATACAGAGAGTCGCCAAAGGCGACCATTTCACTGATTTGTTCGCCTGCGTAGTCTTGCACGAGCTCCCATCGATCTTGTTGCGGAAAATACAAATTGATCAAGCCGTCAGACTGCGCAAGCCAGACTGTGCCATCTTTGTCGATTTCGACCGCAACGATGTCATTGCCGGCCATGCCGTCTGTGTTGGTAAACTTGGCAGCCGACAGACCAGAGCTTTGTTCAACACGCACAGCGCCGCCATTCGTGGCCGCCCACACCGAGCCCTGTGCGGCATCGAGATCGCGAATGGCGCCGGTGCTGGTAAAGGTTTGCCACTCAACTACCTGCGCAAGGGCAACGCCCGGCAGCAGCATCCACAAGAGCCAGGAAAACGTCTTCTTTGGAAACATCTCGAATTACACCCCGGGATTATTCAATCTCAGTAAACAAATTAGCCATCTCGATAGCAGCCAGCGCGGCATCCCAGCCTTTGTTGCCGGCCTTGGTGCCAGCTCTTTCTATCGCCTGTTCAAGCGTGTCGGCGGTGATGATGCCGTAAGATATCGGCATGCCTGTCTGCAAACCGATTTGGGCAATGCCTTTTGTCGCCTCTGCCGCGATGAAATCAAAATGCGGCGTGTGACCGCGGATAAGCGCACCCAAACAAATCAATGCGTCATAGTGGCTCGTGGCCGCCATCTTTTGAGCGGCGGCTGGAATCTCAAATGAGCCTGGCACCCATGCCACTGTCAAATCATCATCATCGGCGCCGTGCC